>CAIKYI010000485.1 GCA_903831545.1 uncultured Methylobacter sp.
CTGCGCAACCTTATTGGATAGCAATACTTGGAACGAAAGGCCAGATCGGATACCTTAATCGAACAGGGTCTGCAACAGGTATGATGGAATCGAGCACTTCCAGTAAGTTGACGACATTACCCAACACCTGGGCAGGTACGACATACCTGGCGAATTCGGCTATGTCAGTCTCTGGACTTGGGTATTGATCAATAAATTGAGTTTTTCTAAATGTCGTAATACCAGCGAAGTTGGCTTCGCGTTGTACGACAAACATCCTTGATCAATCCAATTAATTGGAATGCGTTGGAATTAAAAAAGAAGTCATAATGCTCATTATAAAAAATCAACTTCTAACATAATAATTTTTTTAAACGGACTGACTGTTAACGCGTATTTTGTTGACCGAGGTTTATTACTAAGTAATTAGTACTATAAACCTCGAGTTCGGTTATTTACATAAATACATGATTATTAATGGTCATTTTTTATCAAAAAATAACACAACACCTAATTATGAACTACTTAAGTTATTGACCTTCAAAAAATGATCGAACCGCCAGATAATCTAAATTAAAAGAGGTAAAACTAAAATGAACTTTTTAATTAATACAACATTGAGAAAACTTTGGATCTACGGTGTTGCTGTGGTTGTTTTGTCTTCTGGGTGGCAGTCTGCAATCGCGGCAAATTGGTATGTTGATAACGTAGTAGCAACATCCGGTAACGGACAATCCTGGGCTAGCGCTTACAAAAATTTTTCAAATATTACATGGTCGGCCATCAAGCCAGGCGACACACTTTATATTAGTGGTGGATCGACGAGTAAAACCTATACCTCGCCATTGACCATTGAAGCAAGTGGAACCGCTTCTAGCAGGATTAATGTTCGGGTTGGTCAGGATACTGGACATGCTGGCACCGTCATATTAGATGGAGCTAATATACAAGGAGGAAAAAATTATATCACGATTGATGGAAGTGTGAATGGGGTTGCGAAACTATGGGTCAAGAATATTACAGACAGTAGTAAAGATAACGGTTGGGCTTTTGATGTAAGCGGATCCACAGGATTTATTATAAAATATGTGACCATAACGAATTGTAATAATGGAATCAATTTCACATACGGAAACAACTATGAAGTGAGCAATAGTTCAATCACTGGGCGTGGAGACACACTGATTCGTGGTATTTATTCTGGCTTAAACGGCTGGGACGCAAACAAAATCCACGATAACTATTTAGAAATGTGGTACGCATTAGGTGATGGACCGAACGGCGGTAGCGGCGGTCCGGACGGTATTCAAGTTGGACATAGCACTAGCATCTATAATAATTCATTTCAAGAAGTGAGAAACGGAAATATTGCCATTGGTCAGCACCCTGATAACTTACAGTTAGCGGGATTCAATATCAAGGTATATGATAATTCGTTCTTAAATATCGGAGATTCAAATATCGACTATGATGTCTGGGCCAGCGGCGCAATACAAAATCTCTGGATCTACAACAACTTATTCCGTCAGACAATTACTATGGATCCAGTACCTGAAAACATTCGTATCTATAGCACCGGAGCAGCGATGAATACGGTAACAGGCCTGAAGATACTCAACAACACCTTCGTCGACCAAAGGCCGGGGATTGTAGCAGAAGGTGGGCAGTTGATAGGAATTTCATTTAACAAGGGCGGAACAGGGTCAGGATCAGGAAACGAGATTAGAAACAATCTAGCATATGGAACAGTGGACGGTATAAGTATGAAATATGGATGGGGTTCGCAGTTCGTTCTAGCATTTTCCAACAATATCTATCCGCAAGCTCAATCAGAAGACCCAAGCGAGTCGGTCGGAGTGCCTTCGTTGGACGCGAATTTTGCTCCAATAGCAACCGACAATCTCGCGCGCGATCGCGGAATGACGCTAAGTTACTTTTCAACCGATAAACTTGGTACATTGCGTCCTCAGGGATCCGCTTGGGATATCGGTGCTTTTGAATATTCGAGCAACAATTCGTCGGTAATTTTGCCAGCAACGAATTTGCAAATTGTAAAATGAGCGATTGGAACTGATCGAAACTAATTCAATTCTTATCAAGTTATGCATACTCCACCTTAAAAAGCTGATAAAGGTATCTTCTGCCATTATTAAGTTCGCGATCCGTAGAGCAGGAGTTCTCGGATCGCACGTTTTTTATTCGCTACGAATCTACCAAAATTTGCCTCTGTAACAAGGCCAAATCAAAAGTCATTCTCATCCTCGTGCTGGCGATAGAGCAAGCACTTCTGCTATATAGCACGACCAATCAGTATTCGGATATTTCACTAAACGAAAAACAAGCTAGCGACAAACGCTAGGAACGATCATCCTGATCTCGGATTTGTCTGAAGACTTCGCGAGCAGATAAACCGCCATTATCTTCAGGTCCTGTATTATGACCCTTATCGACAGAATGCACGACCATAAAGTTTTCCGCCCACAGGTCTCGTGCCGGTTTTGGTAAGCCCCGCCATTCCAAACATAGAGGGCCATCAGGAGCAGCGAAATGCCCCATATCCAAGTCGACAGCCACTGTTGCCATTGAAAAGTAGACGTCTTCCATAAGCTGCGAACGGAAGTAATTAGGAACATCAAGCGCACCGAATGATTTAAGCCTTTCAAGGCATGTTCTCGTTATTAGATAAGCCCCCCCGAATACATTATCACCTCGACGGTACCCTCGTTTCTCAGCATTAGCTAAAATACGCACCCAGAAGGGCTTGCCCCTTATTAACCTCCGTATTCCAAACAACTCACTGTTAATCAAACGTCTGTGTGACTCGAACGAGCGTGGTCTATTGTAGTCTTCGCGATAGACACCAAATATACCAATTGTGGAGTTGACTTTTGTATACTCTAAAATAGCTTCCAATAGACCGTGGTTGGTGATCAGAGCATCTTGATCCAATCTGAGTATGATTTTGGATTGGGTGCTCTCTAGGGCTTTGAGGAATCCATCAGCAAGTGTGCGTATCAATCCTTCAATGCCCCTAGAATGGGGGTTCCTAATAAGAATCCAGTTTGGCCTCACTACACTTAAAAGAGCTTCATATGTGCCGTCAGTAGTGTGATCATCAACCACTACTATAGTGCAATTAGAACCTAGGTAGTGTTCTATGCTGTTGAGCGTATCTAATGCCTGTTCTGCTCCTGGACCGCAGGGTAGTACAACGGTAATATGATTCATTTTAACCTCGTTTTTTAGCTCTTCTGCTATTAGGCATATGGGAGTTTAAGTGTTTAATTAATCCTGTTTTTTGCTGATGGCTCTTAGTAAAAGCGATAGCATGTAGGTCAACGGTTAATTGATTTTCCTGAGTTATATGTATTTTTTGTGCCTCGATGCATTTATGTGAGAGCGTAGATAAAACGGCCAATTGCATGAAGAAAACAACGTTATATTGGTCAAAATAAACCATTCCAAACCAGTTGAATACATGAATTGTAAGCACAACGCCCAAGGCCCAAAGCATAAGCTCATTCTCCGAATTGAGGTGCGCTTGCAAACGAACTGTTGCTAATGCTCGTCCCAACTGACTGAACGCACAGACCAATAAATAACAAAACAACCCGGTCGCAACAACTCCTGCTGAGATACCGAAGCATATATAGTAGTTGATAAGGTCTGCCCCACCTGAGGCGACTGTATAGGGAAACCAGTCCTTGGTTTCCAGCACCGGCATGCCGGTCAACCACCAATGATCTAGATTGCGAAAGGCGACATCCATTAAATATGATCTATGCCATCCATCGCCGCCCGATATAACGCTCAGCTTGGTCGGCAAATACCATAGCGGCGCTTTCATTATTAGGGCAAGCACCATCAACACCCAAAAGATGGAAGTTCTTACAGCCGACATCTTCGACCGCAAGAACCAGAACAGCCAGCCTATCACTGCCAGCATTGCACAGGTAGCCGGCCCTCCCGAATTCGACAATAACACGATAGTTAAACAGAGCAACACTCCCAAAATACCCATGACACGACTCCCACCTCGTAAAGACAACGCAATAAAAAGAGGAATGAAGCTGCCACCAAACGTTCCGAGTATTGAAGCATGTACAAAGCTGCCGACACAACGCACCCGACCATCACGACTATTGTGAAGAGCCATTCCACCTATATCTGCGAATGGGTTAGTTCCACTTGATGATTCCATATACAACAATATGACGTATGGTATTAACATCAATGCTAAAGCACGGAGAAACCATTCAAGGTCTTCAAAGCAGCGAAGGAGCCCCCTTCCAGCAAAATAGGCAAGTGTGACATCTACAAGCTGGCCGATCATATTTATCGGACTGCCATTACCACTCAGAATGAATATTACAGCCTGGTAACCAAAAGTCAGTATTAAAATTTTGTCGATGCTATTGAGCATACCTACTGACCACTCCCCCCGCACTAGGACGCGAATTAATGCAGCGAGCGTCAACACTCGGGTAGGAAAGACATGTAATCCATAAAAATCAATCACTTGCCCAATCGTCATATAGAGAACACCGCCGAAAACCCCTAATACTGCCCAGCGAGACGGTGCAAAAAGCACCAGAACCAACAAAATACTAAGGGTAGCTAACCCAATAGCATTCATAGTTTCGAGAGTCGAACGTCAAGACCCTTAACAACCACTGGTCTCACTGAAAGTTTGGCCTGATCAAATATATTGAGCAGAACCCTGCCAAGACGTGCTTGTAAGTAGCGCACTTCGCTGTCGACTCCTCTGTTTCGAGGAAAGATTAGATACAGCACCCAATCAAGTACGCTGTATAATACACGTTTAAATATATCAGCGTAAGTGCGCTTCAGAAAGCACGTAACTTCAATAATTAGTTGGTTATTCCTTGTGTAGTAATCTGCGTTAGCTCTACCGACATTCTTATTAAGCAGCATCGTATTGATCAAGAAATAACCACATCGCCGTTCAATACATTTTAGAAGTCTCCAAGTAGTGCCGGGGTCACTAATCTGCGAATCTCTTAAATCCATGTCCAATTGCATACTGAGTGCATAGTCGGATAGCATATTATTCTTGATCAGGGGATTCAAAATTAAACATGTCATATTGATAAAGCTCCTAATCTTTAATCAAATAATCGACCGGCCACAAATAATAGGTTCGAAGCGACTAATGCTCTAGGCAGATGGTAACCCAAGTCGTTGAAGCGCGAAATCATCGTGTTTTTATCGAAACTTATGTCTAGCGGGTGAAGTTTGCTATCATTAAGCCATCGTCTCAACATAGGCGCACTTGTGCAATTGAGGCTTATATCATCGAAAGTACTGCTGAGTAGCGAGAATTTGTTATTCCTCACAATAAGGCGCCCAAGGAGGCGGCGAATCCGGCCGAGATTCGGCACACTCCCGACCAGTATGCCTTCTGGCTTAAGGTATCTGCCGAGCTGACCCAATTCATCAACGGGGTCACGCAAATGTTGAAGCACACCTGATAAAAGGATCACATCAAAACGCTCATCACCTAGTGCTTCGAAGGCCTTCGCGAAGTCGGGCGCGAGAACTCGCACGCCACGCCTTTCTGCGAGCCGACCGATCACAGAGTCGATGGGAATTGCAGTGACATTCTTTCCCTTACCAACCAGAGACGCTTCAGTTTCACCGGAACCACATCCCACCGACAGGATTCGGTAAGCACTTTCGGGAATAAGCTCGAGCAAATCAGTACGGCAAGGTTCGTAATAGTCTTTATCCCAACAAAGTATTGCGATAGGCTTTTCAGTGACGAAAAGTTCGCAATCAGAGCCTTTTTGGCTAAGGATATCGAACAGCGCCTCGACCTGAAGTTGATGGCTTTCTTCGTCCAAGCCTGTTCGATTCAAGTAAGCATTGGACAAATGGTGCAACTCGAAGTCAGGAAGATTAGAGAGACAGATGATCCGCGAGAAGCCGCATTGGGTATAGGGATCGGTCGCTGCGGTGCAAGCCAAATCGTATCGACCGCTATGCGGTGAGAGGCTAAAACCACCTGAAAGAATAGCACGCTCTAATTGTTGGCGGGTAAGCATATAGCAAGCGGAATGTTTATTAGAAAGGTCAGCATAGACGAAGTCATCGCAGAGGCAGACTGAGCTAGGAACCCAGTGATAAGGACCGTGTATATCTGGATAATTTTTATTGCCGTCTGAATACAATTCGTAACGAAGAAAGCCTGGGAGCAAATTCTCAGGAAGACTTTCTGAGGCACGAAGGAATGCCAATATGTTATCCTCTCGGATTAGAATGTCATCCTCGGTGTAGATAAAAAGATCATAATTTGGAGCCTGATCGACAAAGAGTTTCCGATGCCCAAAAGGAAGCGACCAAGGATCCTTTGTCGGCAGGCCAACAATTTCTGTAACATCCGGTCCGAAATCTTTAGAAACCTCACAAAGTACAACAATGTCCACATCGAACGTCATTGCCTTATATTCTTTGATCAAGAGCTTTACATATTCAGCGTTCTTAGTCCCGTAGTTTGCTATTGCAACGAGTATCTTCATTTTCAATTCCTATAATAATTTGTCATGAGTAATCGGCTGTTGCCGAACCAAGTCACGGTTTGCAGCAGCTGTCAAAACTTCCGCGTGACTCCGTAGGCACACGTCTGGATGGAATCGTGTGGACGATTCAATCATAAGTCGCTCGCGTGCATCCAGAAAGGAGAAGCGATTAACAATCAGTGAACTCATAGCCTCGACAAGCGCCTCCCGGTTAATCTGATTTACATAGCGCGCTTCACGTATCGTCTCCCAGTTAACACGTAATGGGTCACCGATAGGATTGGGAACCAAGTGCCCCCGCTTTCCACCGTTACCAACCTGAACTCGAGCTTCGCCAACGTCACTAATGACCACCGGAACACCTGCGTGGAGTGCCTCCATTGAAACCAATGGTCCTGCCTCAAAGAACGAGTTGAGAACAAAACCGTCGGCCAAGGCGAGCAACTCCGCTGGATCAGAAAAATGGTCACGTAGGTGAATGCGATTTCGGCAGGCAAGGCTGTTACGAAATCGCTGTACTTGAGCAAAATAAGTTACGTCATCAACGCGACCAGCGATGACTAAGTGAGCTTCGGGATGCAGCGCAGCAACTTCGGCGAACCCAGCGACTAACCCGTAGGTGTTTTTCTGCAGACAGTGCCGGCCTAGAGAAACAAACACATACTCGTCCCTGACACCCCAACGCGCCCGAGCCCAATCTCGGTTCACGGGAGGTCGCCGCTCGTGATCCACACCATTCGGGATCGTAATGATCCGTTCCGGTGAAAAAGTGGGGTTGAGGTCAAGGTATTGTCGACATATCATGTCACCAACTGCGACGATTCCCGCGAGCCCACAGGCACGCTTTGCCTCTTTAGCATGGTCTTTTTCAAACTCATACAACTGCATCTGACCGTGCAGAGTATCAACATACGGGATTGACAGTCGGATTGCTGCCTCAAGCACCCAAGCCGGCGCGCAATGTGCGCTGATAACATCCGGTCGCCAGGATTCTAGCCACCTGATACCAGCAGCGCCAGCCAGTTCGACTGTCTCGATTCCGGATTCCACCAACTGTTGAGCGAGCCGACCCGTGGGAATGCCATCGGACGTACCGTTAGCCGATGCATGCAGCACTGCAGTGTCGACACCAAAACGGGGAAGTCCACGTGTAAGAAAGACCACGACCTCGTCCATGCCACCGACATCTAGAGAGTCGGTCACAAGCAGACATCGAAGTCCAGCTTTCGTCTTGAGGGCATTTGCAATGGGTGGTTGAAACTGATGAGGCACATTAAGTGGTTCTACTATAGAGGGAAATATTCTGTCGTTGTCTGAATTCAATCCATAGACTTTCTTGACAGCATCTTCCTGACGAACAATCAATGGGTTAGACCAGTCCTCTAAGCCTTGCACCCTAGTATTTTTCTTTACTAGATAATTAAGGAACGAACGTAGTAAATCTTTGACTAGCCTAGGCGGTTTAATATTAAGCCGCTGAGCTGTCAGTCCAAGTGTTGTCAGTTTACTTGAGAGCGAAAAAATCATAATTATTTGACCTTTGAAGAATTAGCTAAGACTATTGGGCAACAGAAAGTTATCAAGTCGACTAAATAGTAAATCAAGCAATATATTTGCGTTTGAGTTAGTTCTTATTTACTACTGACGCTTCTCGATTACCCATCGATTTATCTTCGCCGGAAAAAAAGAAAAAAAAGACTTTCAAAAAGAACGCACTGATCGGTCGATAAAAAAAGCCCGCCTGTAGCACTCCCTAGCTTCGGCAATATTGCCTTCCATCAGCAAAAGATTGCCAATCGCTCTTCTGTTCATACTCATAAGTCTACTCAGAACATTGCGATCCACCTCTTTTAGTGTTTCGATGCTTCGCAGTTTTTCGTAAATTTTCTCATTCGACTCTTTCAACTGAATCGGATTAGTCTTAATTCGACTGGTTAGACATGCAATTGTTTCATTTCTTCTATACATGACCACTAATACATCACGGATTAACCCAAAACTTCCATGCAGAGCCATACGGGCCATAATATCGAAGTCTTCATTAAAATCGAGGCAAATATCAAATAATCCGGCTTTTATTATGGCGTCACGACGAAAGATCGTTGCTCCAACTTGCCATGGTCCATGTGTTACGACGAAACAAAAAGGATCTGCAAATAATAAATAATCTTGCCCTTTGAAATCGATTATCACCTGATTCATTTCGAAATAAGTTCGCTCCCGACCGATTGTATAGCAGTCTGTAGTTTGCATGCATATTTCGTGAGACCTACTCACCTCCGCCATCTGCGTAGCAAGATATTCAGACATCCATTCATCATCAGAATCCAAAAAAGCCACCCATGAACCAATGGATTTTTTTATACCTGCATTTCTAGCCGAGCTTACCCCTAAGTTTTCTTGATGAATGTATTTAATCTTGTCTTGATATTGTTTAAGAATTTCCTTCGTATTATCTGAAGAGCCATCGTCCACCACAATAATTTCATAGTCAGAAAATGTTTGGCCCAACACACTATTAATTGCTTCGCATACAAAAGGTGCACGATTGTAGGTTGGTATGACCACAGAAACCATGGGCGCTATATCTGACATTTTTATAATAATTAGATTGGATTATTTAATATACTTTGACTGTAAACTCAATGTTTGAGGGCCATAAATATCATCCGACAGCCCTCCAACCATTGTATTTAATTAATGATTTTAAATGGCTTTTAGTGATCTGATAAATTGCATATTTACTTAAACTGGCTTTGAAGCTATACAAAATACCCGAAAGTGTTTCCCATAATTTTTGCTGGGGTGTCCGGGCAAAACAGGTTCGACTTCGAAATGAATCATAAAATACGGCATTAACGCTACTACTACTTGGTTTCCAAGGTTTAAGTTTCGTCACAAAATGAACGATACCTGGCCGCACGTCTAGATCCATGTCGGATATTCTTTTTTCATAATGATCTTGAAAGTTCCAATGCACATTCAATTTCTTCCAAGACCCGTCACATACTACATTGAGCGCATCCTGATCGGAATAGGGCGACAATGGATATCGTGTGAGATAATCTAATGCTTTCTCAGATATTCGTTGCTCACGCCATTGATCAAGGTCAATGATAAGAACCCCTGCGTTGAAATAACTTCGAACGCAAGGTATTCCTCGAAGCTGAGGTTCTTCCACAAATCCTTCTTCACTGCCTTTGAGATTCTTATCCATAACAGCACCCAAGACAGTCCCCTCTAAATTTGTTTCCCACAGTTTACTTAGATCATCTAGCACCAGAATATCCGCGTCCAAATATAAGACTCTCGACACGGTATCTGGAAATATACTGGGAATTAAGAAACGTGAATAAGTCATCTTTGATATATGTGAAAGTACAGCAAAATCACCAAAAGGACTTAGGTCAACCTCTACCCAACGAATTGATGCTGTCCCCTTCGGAAGGGAATCCAATACCTTTTTCTGCACTCTTTCTGAGAAACCTTCCGATAGCACATGAAATTCAAGTGGACTACTACTGCGGTTAGCTTCCACAATCGATCTAAGAGTAGTCGCTAGCGGCATTACATAAGCAGCATCGCATGCTAACACTATTGGACATATTATCTGTTCTGTATTCATTACATAACACTCCAATTCACAATAACGATAGACACATTAAATATGTGTTACCATGAATAACTTATAAATATTGGCAAAAAAATTGCAATTAACTGATATTATGATAGTTTTTTTAAAAAAATTTTATTACTCAGCATTTACTGCACCCCAAGTTTTGCCCATCTCATCCAATTGGAAGTCAGCAAATAATCCAAAGCTAAACCGCTCTGGGTGTTTTGCAATATATGCGAGAAATGGACCTAAACTCCACTCGTTATAACGTGAAAAAAGCTTTGAATGTCCTATTAGCACGAACGGAAATTCAATCTTTTCATTAGCGTATTTTTTCTCGGCACGCTCCAAAGCTTTTATTAACTGCTGTCCGCCACACTGGTTAAAGTCTGCCTTCCAAGCATGTTTTTTCGTAAACCCCTTCCATACACCGAGATAGCTGTTGCGCTTGCGAGGTAATACTATATTAACCGGTAGACTCCCAGGACTATCGGTTAATTTGTGTAACCTGCCCAAGAAAACTCGATAAATTCGTTGCAGTGTTAAAAAGGCTCCAATCCATCGTTTTTCTGAATAAATCGGAAATTCCCAAAGTTTACCGTTATCGCTTTGTGCACAAATGTCATTTTCATTCGTCCGCCAGGGCACTAAAGTGCTGAAGGCAGCCGTATAATCAAAATTTACCCGGCCTTGCCGCTTCCCATGCTTAAAAACAGACGTATCTACTATAATTCCATTGTTCGTCAAGACGCTATTGACATTTTGGGATGGGCAAACCGACCAATTTGCCGCACGAAATACTTTACACTGGTAATTCGGATTGACGGGGCGAAGTAGGGTTTCCAAAAACGCCTTGCCTTGCTTTACCATTTCATCCATCCGATCCCAACTTAGTCTCGCAAAATCATATTCTGAATAGTCTTGAACCCAATGACCATTGTCATGACAGGCATTAAAGTAAGAAGAGTGAATATGTAACTGAACATCGTGTCCACCTCTAATGGCATCGCAAAGTTGCCGGGCAATAGCTTCATAGTTGTAGTCATCAGAGCCCTGTTCTTCGGCAAATTTCTTAAATTTCAAAATTTCCCCAATGTCAGCCATGATTGTCAATTTGGCACCATACATATCAAACTGTCGCAACAAACGATTGGTTGGTTCGACCATCAAAGCATATGAACTGCCGGTGCCATTACCGTGAATTTCATAATCAAGGGTAAAAATTGCTTTTAACATAAAAATTAGAGATACCTGAGTAAAAGTGATATTTCAAATAGATTCGACGAGATATTACACAAAACATGCCGTATTGCAGATCATCTTTAAGCACTGGAATGTGACCAATCCTATTGTGTAAGCAACTGAAATTGTCAATTTAGTTATAGCCTCGACGGTTAGCTCTCACTCTGGTTTGTGTTCTGAATAATAATTTATTTGGCAGTATTTTTTGATAAAACCTATCTGGATTAAGCCTCGCCTGATAACTTTTAAGCCTTGTTTACTTAATTGTGGAAATTCTCCGAAATGACCATCGAATTTTGTTTAAATTTGAGCCATAACCAAGACGTAATTCTAATTATCCAGTTCAGCAAAGTACTCAAGTTTGGCGAGCAATGGAGCTGAAAGGCCATACCCATCTTCGTAGCTTCGCCAATTGATTCTTCCTCAGGAATTGCACTTTTTCCTCTGAAATAACCGGTTTTCGACCATTTATATTCCAGCATAGATAACCTGCGAAGGTGAGAACACTACCCATAAAAAAGGGGGCATTGGTTACTCTGCGGCAGCATTTAAAGAACTCGAAAACCGGATGAGAGCCAAAAGATGCATCCATCATTCCATCTCTGAATTTCCCCCGCCATAACCCGCCCGCGCTTGAGGTAGGACGGTAGTGAAGAATATGCAGATCTGGACGGGTTAAGATCTCCCAACCCAATATTTTTGCATCAATCTGAGCCAGCCAGTCAGAACCACCGTATTCCAACGGGATGTAACCACCAAATTGTTCGAAGCAGGCTCGTCTAAACATTGTACTTCCCGCTGTTGAATCTTTTGAATTACTTGGCCTACACTCCCATATTCCTTGTGATCGCTCATATACAAAGCCACTGGCCATGCCAAGCAGAGAATTCCGATGAAATTCATCCATGATCGATTCATAATAGTCTGCTTGCTCAGGTGCCTGATCCGCGTCTTGTACGCCAATAAACTCAAACTCAAACTGCCTAGCAAGTTCATAAGCCGCTTGAAGTGCTTTGTACTGTGAGCCAAAGTTTCGCCCGCCTCGAGATCCTGCAGAATGTATTTGAATAAAAGGATGGTCTTTTGCAAACTTTTGGATAATTTCTGCGGTCTGATCACTTGAACCATCATCCATAATCAACCAAGCTAAAGGTAGTACAGTTTGTCGCAGTACTAACTGGATAACTTCTGCGATACAGGCTTCCTCATCCTTGGCCGCCGTAATTAGCACGTATTGGCTATTCATAGTTTATTTTCCTTTTTTCTAGTTAAATAAATATTGTATTTTTACTTTGTGTCAACAAAAATCTCTAACGCAATACAGCTCTATTGCGTTACAAGCCACTTTCAGACCAGTGCAAGAAAAGAGGCGTAATCATTAATCTCTTTCTGGACTGACTTCGCACGATCAATTAGGATAGAGCGCTATTCGTTTTTAAAATTCCTATTAACAATATCCATTTCATGCATGCCCAACTCCTCCTAACCTTATAACGATAGCCAGATTCTGTAGGATTAAACAAAATCACAAACGAATAACCTATGACGCGCAGGAACATATGTAGGAACGAGATCCATAAATAGCATAGCACTGCGAAACTCGAGTGATGTTTCTTCCAATATTGCAAATCAGCTTTTTGTTTCTCAATATAAAACCGAATAGGCGCATTTGAGGAACTGCCTCCGCCGTAATGGATGGCCTCTGCTGATGGAATAAAAACTACCCGATATCCTTTACTCCAGAATCGTTTGCACCAGTCCATATCTTCACCATATATAAAGAAGGCCTCATCAAGTAATCCCACTGCATCTAGCGTTTCCCTCCGAACCAGCCAAAAACATCCTGTTAATATATCTACTTCGCTCAAAGAATTTTGTGGCCAATGCCGGAGCGAATACCCTGTAAACAGCTTTGTGTTTTTGAATATACTGTCAAGAGCAAGTGCCCGGCAAAACATATTCCAGACACTTGGGAACCCTCTACATGAGCGTTGCAATAGACCATCACCACCAATGATTCGAGGACCAACCATACCAGCTTCAGGGTGCTCCTCACAATATTCAACTAGACGAGTTATGCAATCAGGAAAAACCTTGACATCTGAATTAATAAAACAAAGATACTTTCCCGTACTAACAGAGACTCCTATGTTATTGGCCTTGGCGAAGCCCATATTTTCTGCATTCCGAATCAGTCGGACATTAGGAAATTCAGACTCAACGTAATCTGGCGACCCATCGGATGATGCATTGTCCACTACGATAATCTCCATAGGATACCTGCACGTTTCATATGTGAGTAACGTTAGGCATTGCCTCAGATAATCCAGTGCATTCCAGCTAACAATGATGGCTGAAACTGTAATAGTTGTTTGATTTTTGTTCACAGCAATATTTCAGTTAAAAAAGAAAGAATGTATATATTTTATAAAAATAAACACAGTTAATAGACCATTCAACTCAAACCCTATAAAAAGAAATTGTCACGCTCTATAGACTCACCCTGTTAATTAAAACAAAATCATTGACCTAGAGCATATGAATCTCGAATTTTTTAACCGATATTCCTATCTGAAATCATAAAAATAGTTGTTGCCTCTAAAGCTTTAGGCAACTTTTTTATTGAATTCTATTTAAACAAATCCACCAGACTCAGTACTATCAATAAGGCAGTTAATAATTCGCTTGGATGCCAGACCATCCCAAAGTGGCGGTATCTCACCAATCTCTGTGCTACTACCAAGCACCTCCTCAATGTCGACGGACAATCGCTCCATACTGGTAAGCTTGTTACTACCCAATGTGATAGTAACCGGACGCTCGGTATTAGGTCGCAATGTTAAGCAAGGCGTTCTGAAGTAGGTACTCTCCTCCTGGATTCCGCCGGAATCGGTAAGAATAAACCGCGCTGCTTCAGTTAGACACAAAGAATCGTGATATCCAAGAGGGTCTATAACCCTTAGGCTTTTATAACCATCAATCGTTATACCAAATTGCTCGCACATTTTGCGTGTACGTGGATGCATTGAAAACACGACAGGCATAGTGTCGGCAATGCGATGCAACTCACTCATTATTGCAACCATTCCATATTGGCTATCAACATTGGATGGACGGTGAAGCGTCACGTAGACAAAGTTCTTCTTAACCAATTCCAACTGATTTAATATTTGACTGGATTTCACTTTTTCGAGATTTGCAATCAATGTGTCAATCATGACGTTGCCTACCAGTTTTATCTTCGAATCGGGAATTCCTTCTTTTTTTAAATTCTCATTAGCGTCAATCGATGGTGTTAACAATAGATCGGCCAAGGCATCTGTTACTATACGATTTACTTCCTCTGGCATGCTACGGTCATAACTACGTAAGCCTGCCTCGACATGTGCTACCTTAATTCCCAATTTAGCGCATACTAATGTACAAGCCAAAGTTGAGTTAACATCCCCAACGACGACGACCCAGTCGGGTTTCTCTTGTTCGCAAATGGGCTCAAATTTCATCATCACATTAGCGGTCTGCACCGCATGAGATCCGGATCCAACAGCCAGGTTGACATCTGGAGCCGGAATGCCAAGTTCAGAAAAAAAGATATCGGACATTTTTTCATCATAATGCTGACCGGTATGGATCAATTTATAGTTTAACACTATTTCTTGGTTGACCACGTTCTGTGAATAACTCCGTATATATTGAATAAGAGGAGCAACTTTCATAAAATTGGGTCTAGCACCGGCAATGATTAACAATTTAATTTTTTTGTCCATAATTTATAGATTGGAATAAAGTTCTATGAACTTAAAACTGATCAAGTTAATTAGCTTGAGTAAAATAATATCTGAATTACACGCGTCAGGTAATCCGTATAAATACCTATTTTGATCAAAAAGGGTTAATTAAATACGCTGCCTGTCAATTTCAAATATTTATTAACTGCTCTTTCGAGATAATTAACTCAATATGCTCTATGATTATCTCTAAGGTTTTTCCAATCTTTATACCAGCAGGAATAGCCCCTTTATTTCGATGCTGAAGCAAAATATTGTTGTTAACTTCATCTACGTTATAAATCAGCACTAATCTCCCTTCCTTTTGTAACTGACGATCCACTGCACCACTTTTTCCACGAAAAATACTATATACAGGCACATCTAGCGCTGCAGCTTCCCGATTCATTGTGCCCCCGCCGCTGACTACAAGATCGGAGTGCCAAAGCAGATTAAGTCCATTCACTGCCTGCTTGGGTATAATTACTTTGGCGTCTTCAAACCACTGCGGCCAGTCTTTTCTGATTTGTAGTTCCTGAGACTTATTTCTTGGCAAAAGAATCACAGTAACTCCTTGCATAGCACATACCCGTTCCATGAAAGCAGTGAACAGTCCATCGCTTTCTGTATTATGATAATGCGCTTCATTTGCTGGAGGACGGACTGTAACAAAAATGCTTTCACTATTAATTTTCAGCTGCGCCATGATACTTGGGTCAGGTTGAAATTCGGGAGCATAGACGTCTTCTTTGATGCCCTTGTAGATTAAAACTCTCTCTTTCGTTTTACACTGCAAACTTTCATCAGCAAGCGCTTCTGGAATAATTTCCCAACGTGGCTGTAACAACAGCGGTGTTTGCGCATGCTCATAGTCCATAATCATTACGGTGGGAATACGAAGTAAATTACATAACAGAATTTGCGATCGGGAACCATGTGATAAGCCTAGCGCTGGTTTTTCACGAATTAAAAATGACAATAATTGCAAGCTACGCCAGCAAAGCCCCAAGACTTTAAAAAAAGGATTCTTGCCATAATGCCTGCCTACCTTTTCATAGGTCAGGCCATAAAGTGTTGCCAATTCGCAAACTTGAAAAGCGTCTCTGGCAGTTATTACAACGGTATAGCCCTTCTTTTCTAATTCCCGTATTATTGGTTTAAAAAAAGGCACATGTGGCGTGTTATCAAGATCAATCCAAATTTTCATTTTTGTATTAGTAAAATATTAAAAAAAGGGTATAGCC
>CAIKYI010000486.1 GCA_903831545.1 uncultured Methylobacter sp.
AACAGACAAGTTTAAGTGCTCATCGAAGGTATAGCGACCTTCGGTTTCTAGTCCAAGCCCATTGATTTTTGGGGCATTGACGAAACCAACCGGGTTGGGCGAGACCGCCGTAAATGATGTTAAGGTTGAATCACTGGTTGAGGTAATCAAATTCTCCAGCTCAAACCAATAAACGTTTGCCGAGGTCATCAGTGCTGGCGACCATTTATTTTCAACCTGAAACTCTAAGGTGTCCATGGTTTCCGAATTGATGGTTGCTCCTAGCGTCGAAGGTTGGTTTTTTTCTAAAAAAGAGGGCGGTCGAAAGGCACGGCTATAGAGCAGTTTCGTGGTCAAATAGGGATCAATATTCCATACCAAGGATGCTCGGGGACTTAAACCTCCAGAGACATCAGAATAATAATCGTATCTCAACCCGGTTGTAAGGTAAAAGTCGGTCGCAAAATTCCATTCGTCCTGAAACAAAGCATAAAAATTCGATCTATCCTTAGACAGTTTTGCCGGATCCCTGCCTAAAGTGGATACTTCGGTTAAATCAATTTGCCGTATAAAATTGGGGGTGATCAGGTAGTTAATCTTATTGCTTACATCACTCACCCAATTATAGATAATCCCAGTTCCGAGGGTAGCATTGTGCTTTTTGATCCCCGTATAATTAAATTGTGTGGTTAGCCCGGTTGTTCCCTGAAAATTAGTTGTTTGGCTTGTTGCCCCTTGGGGCAGAAAACCACCTAAGGTACCGGGGGGTAATAACTGGTAATTCCAGCCCGTTTCTTGACCTAGAAAGTAGATTTTTGAATCATGCGCCAGGTTATCAGTGATTTTGTTGTTTGCGGATATATCCATGCTGTAAATGTCCACATTGTTCATCCCGATGTTATCTAGTGCGAGCGCCGCCCCTTCGCCAGTTTGTACATTATTGAAGCGTTGATAGCCTGCTCTAAATCTCCCCCTGTCTTTGTAAGCTACGTCAATTCTGGCATCGATGTCGTCTCGACCTGTGTTGGTGAATCCAGGGGCGTTTGATGCCTGGGTTCGAAATAGGCTATCCAAATAGGTTTGGGCATCACGATCAATTCTTCCTTGGCTTCCGTGGGTTGTTCCGCCTTGCATAGAAAAAGCATATTCCCAGTCATTTTTTTTGTTACCGTATTCAGCCCAACCTTCATAGGTATCAGAACTGCCAAAGAAACCACCGACATCACCACCCTCTAGGTCTTTTCCGGTTTTAAGAACAACATTAATAACCCCGGTGGTCGCATCACCGCCATACAGCATGGAGCCTGGTCCTCTGAGTACTTCAATATGAGAAATATTCTTTACCGGCATCGTCCAAGCTAAGGGTTTTCCGCCAATGGCAGTATTTCTCTGGGGAATGCCATTGACCAAAATTAGGATTTGAGCGTTTGTTTCAGAGTAAATACCTCGAAAGCCAATCACGCTATTTCCACTTCTGGCGTTGCTGACATGAATGCCGGGTAAGTATTCCAAAACATCTAACAGTCGTCTGGCACCAATGCGATCAATGTCCTTACTGGTCATGACTGAGGTAACACTGGGGCTTAGGTTTTGCGGGAGAGGGTGGCCCGCTGCGATGGATTGCATTTCCTCTGAACTATAGATTAAATCTAAATAGTCTTTCTCGGATTTCTCTGAGCGGGCATCTTGAGATAAGACAACGAGTAAAATAAAACAGCGAGGTATTCGAACTCTCTCGGTAATTGAATTCATTATTGAAGCTCTCTTAATAACAAAATAAAGACTGATATCTGCGTATAAATAATCAAATATTGTTCTTAAATTCAGCTTAAATTTTTATTAAGATTACATTAAATTTCTTATAAATACACTTTCATTAATTAAATTCAATACCTTGTTATTAAGAGAAAATTCTTGTGTAGGGTCCGAATATCCAAAGTAATAATTCTATAATTTACATAGAGGACTAGTTTGTAGATAGCGTCACAAGACAATACAGCTTATATTTTCCGTACTATTAAACCCAAAAAACAGTTCATTGTCGAGAGTGTTTATTTTACTTTGTCAGAATACCAAGCCTATAGATCATGAAATTATGTAAAATAAGTAATTGTTTAATATAATTTAATTACGATATTATGTGAAAATTCTAGAGCCACGCTTATTCGTACCCTACAAGGACTCCCTGGTGCTCTTAAACTGCATTTGGCGACTTTTCCATCTTTTTTCGTGTCTTCCACACGCGGTGCCACAGTGACGTTTGAAGGTCATATGCGCGGGATATTTCAATCCGAAAGGGTCAACATGCTGCGCATGAGCGAAGTCAACGAGGTTGGTCATCTGATAGGCACTTTAAAATTAGACATGCAATACAAGCCTAAAAAAGCCACTAAAATCCCCACAAAATATTTAATCACTAAACCTCAAGCAGCAATATAAAGAATTAACTATTTTTACTCGCAATAGCTTTTAAATCCAGTAGATGAATAGGACTAAAAGTCAGTGTTTCAGGATTTCCAGCCATATTAACTTGGCAAATATTAGCTTCATCATTGCTGTTATTAATTTCTTCCATTGTTCTGGCGATTAACGCATTGATGCTTGCGCTGATAGTCTCTATTGATTCATTCGCGTATAAAAACTTAGCGGCATCGGTTGGGCAAAGGGCGATATAATTTTGCTTGTGTCTTTTGTGGCTGTTTTTAAGTAATTCGACCACTTCAAAATAATAACTACCATCAGCTAATTTAAATGGCATAGGTTGTTTGCAAATCTGGCAATGTAAAACATCGTCTTTAATATAACGGTCTTTTAGATATTCCTTAGCTGCGATCTTTGTTTCTGAAATATCCACGGCAACACTGCGTTCTCTAATTTCTGTCCGGCGTTCAGGATCATCGTTATCTGCTTCTTTTATTTTTTCACCAGGTCTGTTTGCATTGAGTGAAGCATCATTAGAAAAATCGGGGGGATTTGGTGGCGATAAAAATGAGCGTATGTCATTTAGAGACTTGCCCATTTCTTTAGCTAGTTTTGCTAACTTTGCGGATTCATCCATTTCTTCAGGTGAGTCAAAACCATTGTTTTTTGCTACATTGGCTTTTGTTTGGTATAGCGAACTTGCTTGCTCCGTTTGCCGCCGTAATGTTTCTGCTTGATTTTTTTCTTCTTTACCAAATTCAATAGCAGTTAGTAACTTGTTGCTATCATTAAAAGGAAAGTTGGGATGTAACGTTTCACGAGTGATTGCTTGGGGTGTGAGAAAATCTCCCGTTTTGTTTGGTATCCAAGCGTATTTTTTTATAAGATAAACAAGAAGCGAATCAACTAACTTAGTTGGCTGTCCATTTTTCGAAGTTAATGCAAATCTAGCATAAGCGTGATCTTCATGAGTATGAATAATCGTATTCCAGATAATAATGCTAGCTGAAACCTTTTTAGCTATCAGATATTTACCTAGTTCGGGAATTGAATAATCTTGAGCATAACTTACGCGGCCCCACTTTGGGTTATTCTTGTATGGATTATTTGGATTTTCTACTGCGTCATTTCGTTCAAGCTCTACTGATTCCAAGTTAAACATCACGCCCAATGCTTTGAGAAATTCAATAAAGTCTTTTATTTCATTTTTGTTCAACTTTTTCGAATATTCACTCCAAATTGGATTTTTTCCGTGAATACTAGTCAACTCAGCTAAACCAGTTTCAGTAACCGGACTATCTAAACAAATGTCAAAAATTTTTCTCCAATGTAAGGTGCTATCCAATATAAATTCAACTGATTTAAATAGATCTTCTGTTTCCCTACGAAGCCATGAGCCCTCTTTTACATTATCTTTCCAATAGCTAACAAACTGTTTAATATTTACAAAATGTTGATTAGTTATATGTATAGATGGAGATGATTGATAAAATCTTAATCGCAATTTGATTGCTGCTTTAGTATCAAATGGTTTAACTCCCAACGGAGGGTGAATTGGGTGCGCTGTTGCTGGAAGCTAAGCTGATCAAACAGCTACAGCCGATACATAACCGTCGCTTACAGCGCAGCAAGGACTTGTGCGCCTGGCAACTGCAATCACAAACAGAACATCTAAGGCCAATATTGACCTGGGCCGAATCACTAACGAATCGGCAGGCAAGGCGCTGCCATCTACCGGCACTACTCGTAAATCACCTGGACGGGCCTGCTTCGTTTGCAAATAGTTATGGTCTGCCGGTGCCGGAGCGGCGACAGCCAATAATTCACGCACAGCACTCGCCACTTTATCGTGTTGGGCTTGCTGAGCGACTTCGCGTTGTTGGAGCTTGGCGGCGCTATCGGCCTGCAATGTTGCCTTTTCCTGTTCGCTTAACGAATAGCCCTTGGCTTTCCATTTCAAAACCTCACCCGTCCGGTTGTTCTGAATATATCCTGCCGGATGAGTATCAAGATGTCCCACATAAAACCCAGCGCGTTGCCCCGCTTTATCACCCACGGTTTCGATTCTGTGCTTGTGACCGTCCATGATGGGGTGTTGACCGGTAACGATACAGCCCACGGATTGCAGGGCTTCGGCAAATTCCTCGCGCGATGTCATGGCGGGCGCTTGCTGATGTTTTACATTTTCCGGCAACCAGCGCTTTAATTTACCCAGATCCGCCATCGACTTGGCATACCAGGATTTTACCTGTTTATCCCAGCGTGCGCCCTCAGCCTTGGCCAAAACCCGTTCGTTGTATGGAACCGCGAGATATTGCCTACTCTCTTTTACTTCATCGGTTACAGCCTTAGTGTTAGTCATCTTAGTCTGAGAGTTTGACTTAGAATCACCCGATTGTTTCCATTTAGAGAACAATTCTTGTTCGATAACCGGAGGGATATACCAGGACTGTTGTCCTCTATCCCAGTTAGCACCAAGGGCTTTGGCCTCGTTTTTTTCGCGATACGGGACATTAATGTAGGTTTTGTCATCTTGATCCGAAATGTTGCACGCCTGTTGCCGCTCTACCTCGGATACTTTTTTCTGGAATTCACTATCGTGGACTGTGGCAGCTAAATCAGCCGTTTTACGTTGTTGCCTGGCCGATGAAATATCTTCAGTCGTGCTCTTTGGATCTCTTTTAACGCGCTGCTCCTCGATTCGCGCTAATTCTGCCGCTTGCCGATAGTCGTCGGCAGTCGCACTGGATAGCTGGGACAGATCAACTGGATTAGTAAACTGCTCGATATTAATCGTTTCTGCTGATGTCATGGCTGTCACCTCGGTGGCCTGTAGACTCTCGGATTGGCTTTGTTGTGAGTGCGCCCCTAAATCCTCTGGTTCTTGTTGCGCGGCAAGTTCTTGCAGGTGTTGTTGTTCTAAGCCTAAAACATAGTTTTGAATCTTCTCTGCATCTGCCGCCGCCCGGAAAATCTCCATGGGATCGTCTTTCAATACCTTAATCCAAGAACCCACATAAGCCGCATGTTGACTGGGATCGTGGCCGATGCCCAGCGCATCACCCAAAATCATGCTGGCAATTTCGGCGCGTAATTCTTCTTTAGCGTAACCTTCACTGCCAAACGGGTGTGAAAGATCTCGGTTGAGCCTATTCGGACCACCACTGCTGTGGCCTACTTCATGCAGCGCAGTGGCATAAAATGAATCTGCACTTGGAAACTGTCCCTTTTCAGGCAAATGAATACTATCGGTCGATGGTCGATAAAAAGCCCGATCGCTTCCGTTGTAATGAATTGCAACACCACAGCTGGCTAAAATTCCTTCAGCCCGTTCAATCGGATCCCAGGTTTGCGGTTTGCGCTGAAGGGCCGGCAAGCCATCGATCTGTTCGGCATTGAACACGGTCGCAAAGAATACGCGCGGCCTTTCCAGTTTTACCAGCTCTTTGACCGGCTTGCCGTCGTTGTCGATTAGCGGTTTACCGGCAGCGTCTTTCTTAATGTGTTCGTCGGCAAATTTCCAGTATTGGATACCGGTACCCTTCTCGCCTTTACGGACGTGAGCACCGGCTTCGATGGCCTGCTTGTAGGTCAGCCAGCGTTGATCGTCTCGATCTTGCGACAACAAATACAGTGAATTGATGCCTTTGTAGCGATTATCCGTCGCCGGGTTGTATGGAAGAAAGGCACCGGACTCGCCCGGATTCCAGGGTCGTTGCCAGGGCGCAGTGCCTTCCTCAAGTTGCTTGATTAACTTTTCGGCGACGGTTTCATGAAACGGTTTTTTATTTTGATCCATTGAAATAACCTCCTTTGGGTTATCGCTTGCTGAGTTGGTTTGCTCGTCTAACTTTGGTCTGTCCAATCGACACTGCTTGCCAAGGCATCGGCTTCACTGAGCGCATCTTCTTCAAATGCCCCTGCCCTATCGGCCTCCTCCGGATCAAACTCAGCGGCATAACCTGGGCTGTTCTGTGCGTCACTGAATTTTTCATTAAATGCATCTGCTGCGGCAGTGTCTTTATCAATCGTGGTCATGGTTGTTCTCCTTCGTTTTAGGCTAATCTGCTAATTGAATGTTTCTTGCTTACCAGGTGGAAATCGGACGAATAACACCCTGTATTTGTGACTGAGGGATTAAGCCAAAATACCGGCTATCAAACGATTTTTGGCTAACATCAGTCATCAGCAATAGATCCGTATCTCTTAACTTATACTCTCCCCTCAATACGGGCAAAGGTCGTCCAGTGCTATCGG
>CAIKYI010000487.1 GCA_903831545.1 uncultured Methylobacter sp.
TCTTGAAATATCAAGGTCGCGGGCACCTCCCGCAAAGCTTCCGGCCTTTGCGACGCGAACAAAAACATTCATGCTGGTTAATTTATCCATTTATACTCCGCTTAACTGACATTATTTCAGATGCATAATACGCTTAGTTGCCTTGGCCCTGAACATATTCGGATCACGAGCACTACCTATTAAATTTCCTGTCTTTCCATCGCAAATAAAAGCGTTCATGCTGGTGTGTTATCCATTTACAAGTCGCCTTTCTTCTTTCCAAACCACGTCTTCTATTTCACATTGTGGAACAAACCCTGCAACAGCCTTGGCCAAAATATTTCTAATCATCTGAAAATCATCATTTTTGGTTGCCAGTTCCAAATTTTCAAGCAATTTCTTCAATTCGATCCAAGGAATAATATGCTCCTGTGCACGCATAATTCTTGCATGATCGGTTTTTGTCACATTATCGCCAATCAACAGCTCTTCATAAAGTTTTTCCCCCGGCCTTAAGCCGGTATAACGAATTTCGATATCGCCAGTCGGATGCTCATTATCCTTGATTTGCAGGCCACTCAAATGAATCATTCTTTTGGCCAAATCAACAATCCGGACTGGCTCACCCATATCAAGTACAAATACATCGCCCCCTAAACCCATTGCTCCGGCCTGAATAACCAGCTGCGATGCTTCTGGTATAGTCATAAAATAGCGAATAATCCTTTCGTCGGTAACCGTGACCGGCCCACCTCTTGCAATCTGTTCCTTAAATAACGGCACTACCGAGCCCGAAGAACCTAATACATTACCAAAACGCACCATAGTAAAACGGGTTGATGAATGTTTATCCAGGCTCAGCGCTTGTAAAATCAACTCGGCAAATCGCTTGGTTGCTCCCATGGTATTGGTAGGTCTGACGGCTTTATCTGTTGAAATAAGCACAACGGTTTCGACCGCTGTTTTTAGGGCAGTCTCAGCTATTCGCAATGTGCCGAACACATTATTCCATATTGCCTCACCCGGATTACTTTCTACCATGGGCACATGTTTATATGCTGCTGCATGATAGATCGTTTGGACCCTGAAAGTCGTGCACACCTTTTCAAGGCGGACAGCATTGGTCACCGAACCCAAAACAGGAACAAGCTTGATTTGTTTGGCATTGTTTAATTTGGCCATTAAATGCTGTAAATCTTTTTCTACCGCATAAAGTGCAAACTCACTGATTTCAAAAAGAATCAAGGTCGCTGGTTGCAAGCGGATAATCTGGCGGCAAAGTTCGGAGCCTATTGAGCCACCGGCTCCGGTTACCAATACCACTTTATCGGTAACATTGGCTTTCAATAGCGACTGGTTGGGCGCCGCGGCATCGCGCCCCAACAAATCGGCAATCTCAATCTCCTGTAGCGTTTCAACGGTAACCTTGCCTTGGGCTATATCAGACAAACCCGGCATAGACATGACATGAATAGCAAAAGGCTCCAGTAAATGAATGATTTCACTTTTACGCGCCCGACTAGCCGAGGGCATGGCCAGCAAAACATCTGTAGCCTGATGCCGCGCTATTAAGTAACGCAAGGAACTAAGCGGATAAATACGCAAACCATTAACTTTTTGTTGATGCAGCAACTTGTCATCATCAATAAAAGCGACGGGTCTAAATTCACGCCCATAGCTTAAAGCCGACGCCAACTGAACACCTGCATTACCGGCACCGTAAATGACCACATTTTTTTTGCTTTGGTTTTTTACGCCACCGCCGCCGCCCAGGTTTAAATAAATCTCTCCTAGCCACCAACGCGCAAAAAAACGGCTTCCGCCAACCAACAGCATCATATTTACCCAATTTAACGGCAACACCGTTCGCGGAATGCCCTTGATACCCGATTCATACAAGACAAAAGCAAAAACCAGCGCATACAGCGTTGTTGCCTGAATAATGGTCCACAAAGCTCTGACTTCTATGTATCTGGTTATCGCACGGTACAACCCCAACTTAACAAAAATGGGTACTGCGATTACAGGTGCCGCGACAAACAAACCCCATTCTTCATTTTTAGGAATATAAATCTCCCCCCAACGCAAAGCAAGAGCGGACCAAAGAGCCAGCACAGCAAAAAATACATCGGCACTGATAAGAATAGTGGCCTTTATTTTTCGTGGGAGCTGGATAAACCAGGTCCGTGTATTTGATCTCATGAATCAGCCCTTAATATGTGTGAGTGCAGATTGATTGCGCGGTAAACTCTTAAAGCACCGATTTAACGTATTTAATTTGCAATAGTATTTTTCTTGGGCAACCTTGTGAAACAAAATCAATCTGACTGGGCGTGCCGGTCACCCGCTTTATAATAAAATACTAATCCGAAGAGAGGGGCATACCCAATCATAAGTCCTAAAATGCCATTCAGCTTTTCAAACGCTACCAAGCTTGCAACTGGCAGCAACCAAAAACCATTTATAGCACCAATTGCCAAGGTAACGGTACGATGGGATCCCAAGGTGCGAGAGGCGTATTGATAGGCATGACTTCGATGCGCTTCATAAAATTTATCGCCTCTCATTACCCGTCGACACAAAGTAACGGTTGCATCAACAATAAAGACACCCAGCAAGATCAACCATGCCCAAAATAGCCGCAGCTCAACTGCGGAGGCTTGCAAAGAAAGCAGTGCCAGCATAAGACCTAAGAACCCGCTGCCGGCATCACCCATAAAAATTCGTGCGGGCGGAAAGTTCCAGATAAAAAAACCAAACACGGCTACCCCTAAAAGCGCAGGCAACATCCAAGCGTTCAAATCCGGCGCAACCTGCCAGCTTAACAATGCGCCACCGCAACAGGCTGTTATCGCCTCAATGCTGGCCAGGCCATCAATGCCATCCATAAAATTATACAGATTGAGTAACCAGACTATATAAATTGCGGCACCCGCATAGCTGAGCCAATCCGGCACATTGCCGAATGGCATAGAAGAAAATAAATCTCCCAACCAATAAAGCCCCCAAACTGCTGCGCAAAAATGTACCAGTAAACGCCAGCGTGCGGGAATATGCCCATGGTCATCCAAAAAGCCCGTTAAGGCAACAGCCAGGCCTGCGCCAGCCAAGGCCAGGCATATTGAAGTAGTTAGCCAATCCAAACAGTACAAAACAAGAATAGCCGCCAGAAATGATGCCACGATAGCAATACCACCTCCCCGAGGTGTTGGCACAGAATGAGAGCTACGCTCATTGGGAATATCTATCAATTTTTTTGCCAGGGCATACCGGCGTAAAAAACCGGTGAGCGCCCAGGATCCGACACTCGTTAGCAAAAGCAACAACCAAAAAGTCATTTAAACCTCTAAATTAATCATTGGGGGCATGGGAAAGCCCGGCTTTCTGCTCCCCACTAAACTATGATTTCCGTAAAAAATCAGCCGCCGTTTTCGTTAAAGCATCATCCACAGTTACGACTGGATGCCAGTTCAACAATTTTTTGGCTTTACCAATATCGACCTGTAACGAGCCACATAAACGCTGTGCAATTTCTCGTTTACCCAATAAAGCAGCCCCGGTTGTTAAAAGGCAGACCGGTACGGCGATCAGCTTTGCCGGTTTACCCAAGGCGTTGCCCAAGCGTTGCAACAATTCTGTAGTAGACAAGTCTTCTCCATCCCCCGCCAAAAAAGTTTGGTTAGCGGCGGCCGGATGAGTGATACAAATTATGATTAAATTAACCAGATTATCCAGGGCAACGAAACTGCGCTTGTTATGAATGGCGCCTAAAGGTAAAGGAACTGCCATTTGCAGCCAACGTAACATAGTTTGAAAATTGCCCTTCACACCTGGCCCATAAATCAAAGGCGCCCGAATAATAACCACGTCCATTGCAGTTTGAGTCGCTAGCTGCAGCAACTCATTTTCAGCTTCAAGCTTGGATATACCATAAGGGTCAACGGGGGCAGGCGCATCCTCTGTACTATAAGAGGAGCCTGGTCTTGTACCTTCACCGTTCACTTTAATAGAGCTGATAAAAATAAAGCGCTCTACACCTGCTTTGGCTGCTTGCCGGGCAAAATTAATAGTGCCCTCAACATTGACCTTTCGTGATGCCTCCAAAGGATCGGCGGCGGTATCTTTCATAACATGCACTCGGGCGGCAAGATGAATAACCACTTTTATACCTGACAATGCCTCAGTCCAATCGGTGGTTCCATTTATTTCGCCAACTGATAGGGTCTCAATATTTGCGACTTGGGTTGCTGTAGACCGCACCGCAGCATGAACCGACTGTCCCAATCGAAACAATTCAGCGCAGAGCGCAGCGCCGACAAACCCCGATGCACCACTAACAAGCACTGTTCTTAAAGGATTAATCGTGTTTTGCACTGTCCCTACTTTTATTTATCTTGTTGTGTAGCCTGTCACGAAACATTACATTCTCCGTATGCGTCTTAAAGCACCATTATTTTTTAGCGTTAACCTGTTCAAGAATAAGCTATCATTATTCCGTCCCTAGAGGTATTTTGAATCAACAAACCAAAATAATATTCAGATTAATTAAAAAAGGGGCGACCAAGCTGGCAACCCCTTTTATCTTTCACCTTAACCAGGAGACAGTCCGACAATATAAATCCTACTAGGCTTTATATTTATCTATAGCTTCGAGCTTACCTAACGCTTCTTTAATCTTGGCATCTGTTTCTACGTTCAGTTCATTGGCCGCGTAGATTTTTTCAAGCAATCCTTCGGCAACCAGTGCTTCTTTTATCCACCGCTTAGTGAAGCGATAATTGCTATATGATGTAGCAATCTCTCCTGATATTGGATCTTTTAAGCCGGCGCTCTTTACTGCAGTCTCGGTTGTTTTTTTAGTGGCTGCAGACTTGGGTTTAAGGGGCTTTACGGACGCAACTTTAGGCGCATCGGCTTGCGTAGCAGTAGCTTTTGGTTTTACTGTTTTAATTGTTTCCGGTTTAATTTGTGCGGGTTTTTCTATTGAAACTGCAACATCAGGCTTGGCTGGCAGCGATTCAACCTTTGACGTTGATGCTTTGGATTTAGTCGTCACTTTTTGTTCATCTCTAATTGTATAAACAACATAGGCAACAAATACTGTTGTAAGTATAAAAAAGAATTCAGACATGCGTGCTCCCACCTTAATTTCAGTTAATTTTCCAGTAATACTTTGACCAAGTCTTATGCCTGCCCATAAAGCCCTAACCAAACCGCTATAGCCCCAAAATATAACAGATGCCAGTGTACAGACAAAACTCTAAATCTAAAACCATTAACCTGCCTTAGTCCAGAAGACTGTCCGGGAATGGGAAAAACTATTTTCTAGGCTTGATTTAAGGCTAAGAGCTTAGTATTACCAGCATAACTCTCTTTTTGCCAGCTTAGGTAAATCGTCGCGTAAGCCCATTGCGTAATGATTAAAATGAGCTTTGACCAGGGCGGAATGATTAACCCAGTTCATTCCTGCTGAACGAAGACTGACCAGAGGCTGGGTAGCTACGCTATAGGTCTTGTTCAGTACATCCATACTTGCCATCATCATCAAGTTATCTCCTTTGCGCCAGCGTTCATAACGACGCAAAAAGCGAGGACTGGCTAAGGGTCTATTTTCCTGTTTGGTTTGGATGACCAGTTCCGCAATAGCTGCGGCATCTAACATTCCCGCGTTCACGCCTTGCCCGGCCAAAGGATGCATGGCATGAGCGGCATCGCCGCACACCGCAAAACGCTGCCCGATATAGTTATTTGCATATTGAAAGCGTAAAGGGAATGCTGCACGCGGTCCCACTTGCAACATTTTGCCAAGAATACCGCCTGAGGCTTGCTCTAAAACCATCAAAAAATCTTTATCGGCAAGCGCCAGATAGTTTTTTGAGGTTTCCGAACTCAAAGTCCAAACAATAGAACATTGCCCGTTATTCAGCGGCAAAAAAGCCAATGGGCCTTCCTCCAGAAAGCGTTGCCAAGCGGTAAACTGATGGCTTAACTCCGTTGTCACTGTAGCGACCAATCCATCCTGATGATAGTCCCAGCCCGTCACATTAATTCCCGCCAGCGCTCTCAAGGCAGAATCGCGACCGTCTGCGGCAATAATCAACTCTGCTTCCAGCACTCGACCATCTTTTAAGCGCAATTGCCGCCCATTTTCATTAAGCTGCATATCTACAACTTTGGCCGGCGTAATGCAGGTAGCTGATGGCAAGGTATCCAGCACATCCCAAAGCGCTGCAACGGTAACTCTGTTTTCAACCAA
>CAIKYI010000488.1 GCA_903831545.1 uncultured Methylobacter sp.
GGTTCGAACCCCCGACCCTCGCCTTGTAAGGGCGATGCTCTCCCGGCTGAGCTAAGCACCCGACTAAAGAGATGCTAGTTTACAGCATCTTTTAAAGATTTGCCAGCTTTAAATGAAGGAATTTTTGCTGCTTTAATTGTAATTTCCGCACCAGTCTGTGGATTACGTCCTTTACGTTCCGCTCTTTCCTTTACAGCATAGGTTCCAAAGCCAACTAAAGCGACTGAATCTCCACTGCTTAAAGCTTTTGTAACTGCACCAATAAAGCCATCCAATGCACGTCCTGCATCTGCTTTAGTTAAATCTGCAGACTCCGCTATAGCATCAATAAGTTCCGATTTATTCATTATTCCCCCTTAGGAAATCATTTAAAAAAAATATTCTAGAAGACCAGTGTGATAATTCTTATATTCCATCATCAGCAACACAAGAAACTCTGGTATTTATAACAACTGCACCTAGGCAGTGTCAAGCATTAACCACTCTGGAAGCGTGATTTTTTCTGGCCTCACCAACTTTAACAACAAGATTACTTGCCATTTAATGAGCGGTTAAACCCTGTTTTACTGCTTTTACCGCATCAGCCTCATTTTTAACCTGCTCTTCAGATTCTTTTTTTTCAACCGGGACTGGCATATATTGCAAAGCAACCTCCAACACCTCATCTATCCAATGAACGGGCCTTATATCTAGGTTTTTCTTGATATTTTCCGGTATTTCAGCCAAATCCTTTTCATTCTCGGCCGGAATCAATACCGTTGTAATTCCACCTCGATGAGCGGCCAAAAGCTTTTCTTTTAAACCTCCAATCGGCAATACCTCACCTCGCAACGTTATCTCTCCAGTCATGGCAACACAAGCCCGAACAGGAATCTTCGTCAATGCAGAAATAATGGCAGTACACATTCCAACACCGGCACTTGGACCATCTTTAGGCGTAGCTCCTTCCGGAACATGAATATGTATATCATTCTTTTGAAACAGCTCGTTATCAATACCCAAAATTTCTGACCGACTCCTGACAACAGTCATAGCCGCCTCAATTGACTCTTTCATGACCTCACCAAGCTTACCGGTTGCCGAATGCTTACCTTTTCCGGGTATAACGGCCGTCTCAATGGTTAATAACTCCCCGCCCACCTCGGTCCAGGCTAAACCAGTTACTTGCCCAACCTGATCCTTCTCTTCTGCAAGCCCATAATGAAAGCGCTTAACACCAAGATATTTATCCAAAATATCTGATTCAACCTGAACCTTGTTTTTTACCGGGTTTAATAACAAGTCTTTAACGACTTTCCGGCAGATTTTCGAAATCTCACGCTCAAGACTCCGAACTCCTGCTTCACGAGAGTAATAACGAATAATATCGCGAACAGATTCTTCTGATATCTGAATCTCATGCTCTTTAAGGCCATTATTTTTAATTTGTTTTGGGATCAAATAACGGATTGCAATGTTGATTTTCTCATCTTCCGTATAACCTGCAATTCGTATGACTTCCATTCTATCCAGCAGGGCAGGAGGAATATTCATGGTATTTGCAGTTGCGACAAACATCACATCAGACAAATCAAAATCAACTTCCAAATAATGATCTGAAAATGTGTGATTCTGCTCGGGATCCAGCACCTCTAATAAAGCCGAGGCTGGGTCACCCCGAAAATCGGCTGCCATTTTGTCTATTTCATCAAGTAAAAACATAGGATTGCGGGTTTTTACTTTGGCCAGATTCTGCAATATTTTGCCTGGCATAGAACCAATATAAGTTCTACGATGCCCACGAATTTCGGCCTCATCACGAACACCACCCAAGGCCATTCGTACATATTTACGATTGGTTGCCCTCGCAATAGACTCTCCCAAGGAGGTTTTACCCACACCCGGGGGCCCTACCAAACACAAAATAGGGCCTTTAAGTTGCTTTACCCGTTGTTGAACAGCTAAGTATTCAAGAATTCGCTCTTTAACTTTTTCCAAACCATAATGCTCCGCCTCAAGCACCTGTTCGGCCACCTTCAAATCATGCCGCACCTTAGTTTGTTTTTTCCAAGGCACATTAACCATCCAGTCAATATAATTTCGTACCACAGTAGCTTCAGCGGACATCGGCGACATTTGCCTCAACTTATTAAGCTCAGCTTCCGCTTTTGTTTTAGCCTCTTTTGACATGCCTGCGCTATCAATTTTTTTCGCGAGCTCTTCGATTTCATTGGGCACCTCATCCATGTCGCCCAGCTCTTTTTGAATCGCTTTAATCTGTTCGTTTAGATAGTATTCCCTCTGATTTTTCTCCATTTGCTGCTTAACACGCACTCGAATTCTTTTCTCCATTTCCAGAAGATCAACCTCACCTTCCATCAATGTCATTAAATCTTCAAGACGTTTCTCAACATCAGCAGTTTCAAGAACACTCTGTTTTTCATGGACTTTTAAAGTCAAGTGAGCAGCCATTGTATCTGCAAGCCGGCTGGGATCATCAATCCCGGAAAGCGAATTCAAGACCTCTGGCGGGATTTTGTTATTTAATTTAACGTACCCTTCAAACGAATTAATGAC
>CAIKYI010000489.1 GCA_903831545.1 uncultured Methylobacter sp.
TCATCCAGAATTTCATTCCACAACACGCTGGATTTCAGCACATTGCTTTTATGAATGTTGTGCAACACCTTTTTGCGTTTGCTGGCCAGCTTGAATGCCTGGTGCAGAATCTGGCTGATTTGCTGCTCATCATATTCCAAAGTTTCTTTGACATAGCGCAAACCCTGCTCGTTGATGCCGGTTTCCTTGTTACCAAAATACAGGCCGCCAACAAGTTCACGTACCATAATAATGTCGATACCTTCGCCAATAATCTCGGGTTTTAACGGCGAAAAATGCGCCAGGGCTTTAGGCAAGAAAACCGGCCGAAAGTTTGCGTAAGTATTATAGCGACGACGCATGGGCAGCAGCGCGCCTCGTTCCGGTTGTTTATCAATGGGGATTGATTTGGATTGTTCATGGCTCAAACCTATCGGGCCTTTAAGAATGGCATCGGCCTGATCGCAAATATCGATAGTCGACTGAGGAAAGGCATCACCAAATTCAAAATAAGCGCAGGCACCAAACGCTGCGGGCATCAGCTCAAAAGTGACATCGTTACGTTCTTCAATAAGTTTAAGAACCTTAACGGCTTCCCGAGTAATTTCAGGGCCGATGCCGTCACCCGCGAGCACTGCGATTTTATAATTCTTCATTTGCTACCTTTACTGTTTGCTTAATATCTTGTGGGATATATTTAAAAAAGCGTTATTTTAGCAAGCACCTCTCAAAGCGTGTTGATATTTTTAAGCCAAGCTTCACTCTTCTTATATAAAATGTCTGATTTTACTTTAACATACGCTGCTTTACATAACACAAGAGCAAGCACCATGACCGAAACCCCACGCACTCTCTTGCTGGTGGATGATGAAATCAACATTTTAAATGCTCTCAAACGGACTCTACGACGTGATGGCTATACCATTCTGACCGCCAACAGTGGCGAAGAGGGCCTTACACTATTGACCAGTCACGCAGTGGGCGTCATTATTTCAGATCAACGCATGCCCCAAATGACCGGCGTGGAGTTTCTTCGCAAGGTTAAAACACTTTATCCCAATACAATACGCCTTGTCTTGTCGGGATATACAGAGCTTGAATCTGTTACCAGCGCCATTAATGAAGGTGCAATTTACAAATTCTTAACCAAACCCTGGGACGATGATTTACTTCGCGATAACATTTTAGAGGCTTTTAATTACTTTGAAATAAAACAGGAAAATTTACGTTTGACAAGCGAACTTAAGTTTGCCAATCAACAGCTTTCAATTCAAAATCAAAATCTTGAAAAAAAAGTAGTCGAAAAAACCCGTGAAATTGTTCTTGGTACAAATCTGCTGAAAATCTCGCAAGAAATTCTTGAGCATTTACCCATAGGCATTATTGGCATAGATGATCAAAATTTGATTGTGGCGTCCAACAGACTCGCCGAATCACTATTTTACAAAACGCAAACCTGCCTGCTCGGACTTATGGCAGAGGACGTTTTACCTGAGGTTCTTTTACAACTATTAAAAGAAACCTGTTCGGGTAATTTCGCTCAGCTTGATGGGGGTGTTATAGTAATTAATGAAGATGTTCACCTCCATGTATTAATCAGTACAATGGGTGACAGCAGTCAATCAAAAGGCATTATTTTAATATTGTCACCCATAAATCAAATATGAAATGCAACCCTTGGAAAACAAATTTGCACGCCTGGCAAACCTACCCGCAATGCCGGTATTGTTGATGGATGCGCTGGATCAGCTTAATGGCAAACAAGATCTAAGTACCCTGGTCGATAAAATCAGTCAGGATCCCACCATGGTCATTCGGCTTTTACGTATCGCCAATTCACCTTTCTACGGCATGTCCCGGGAAATAGGTTCTTTACGTGAGGCCATTGTCTTACTGGGCTTTGACCGGATAAGGGATATGCTGATCAGCATCTGTTTTTCGGCAATGCTGGTTGCAGGGCATAAAGACTTTGATTTCCGCCAGCATTGGCTCCATAGCGTAGCGGTTGCCGAATGCGCCCGACAACTTGCCGATTTATCAGCCAGTGACCCTGATTGCGCGTTCACTGCCGGCTTATTGCACGACATCGGTTTTTTTGTAATCGCAGTACTTTTTCCTGATGAATTCAGTCGTATTATTAGCCAACCTGCTCCGCTTACACTGGAAAAAGAACGTAGCATTTTAGGTTTTGATCATGTTGAAATGGGTAGTAAAGCGGCACAATACTGGAATCTTCCAATCGCCATTCAAGAGGCTATTGAACAACACGAAACACCTCTCGCAACAGACTCCGCAGCATCCTTGGGATTACTGGTCTATGCTGCCAATTTATTGATTGTCAGAACCAAACAATCCGATCAACCAACCCCGCAAGAATACCAACCTCTTTACGTAGCACTTACTTTAATCAATATTTCACTTGATGAGGCAACAAAGTGCGCCGAGCGTGGCTTGCAGCTAGCCAACCAGATTGGCACTGTTTCTTGAATTACTTGTAATCGACATGGCCATTTTAAATTGGAATAAACAGCTGGCCTTAGGCATAGAGTCAGTTGACAAACAACATCAACACCTGATCGATTTAATCAACCAAATGGATGAGGCGGTCGCCATCGGCGGCGAACATGACGCGATAATGTGTATAATCAATGACTTGGTTGATTATACGGTATACCACTTCCAGCACGAAGAGATGCTGATGTCAGCGGCTCAATTCAACCCGACACTTTTTGCATTCCACGTTGCAGAACACCAGCAATTTATAGACAAAATGCTTAAGGTGAAACAAGAAGCCCAAGCCAATATAAGCTCTATATCCAAAGGCTTGATAGAATACCTGGTCAACTGGCTTAACCATCATATTCTCAATACAGACAAGCAAATGGCGCTTAGCCTGATCAATAACATTGATGCCGCTCATATCCGCATCAATCAACAGGAACATAATAATCTGATGCAAAGTAACCTCTACTCTGCATTAAGCGAGAGTGAAGAGCGCTTTAAGGAATTAGCCGAAAACATTTCCGCCATGATCTGGATAACCAACGCTGATCTTGTGCCGATTTTCTGCAACCAATTCTGGTTTGCCATGTTTAATTTAAAAAATGACATACCCAGTCGTGCGCAATGGCTAAACGCCATCCATCCCGATGATCGTAACCATGTGATTCAAATATATGCCCGTGCGGCTGAAGAACGGACCAAATTTGTAATTGAATATCGCTTGCTACACGATAACGACAAAATCATCTGGGTTTATGAAACAGCAGCACCCCGCATACAAAAAAACGGAGTTTTTTCTGGCTTAATGGGTTGCGGCATGGACATTACCTCGCAAAAAAATGCTGAAATTGTGCTTACGCGCAGCAACGAACAGTTGGAAGAACAGGTTCAAAAGCGCACCCAGGAACTGAGTAAAATTAATCAAACGCTGGAATTTGAAAAAAACCAACAGTTACTGCTGAATAATCAATTACAAGAAGCACAAGCTCATCTCTTGCAATCGGAAAAACTGGCCTCTATTGGCCAACTGGCTGCCGGTGTAGCCCATGAAATCAATAATCCGATCGGTTATATCAATTCCAATTTAACTTCCTTAAAAAAATATATCGATAACTTGTTAAAACTGATTGCGATATACGAAAATGCCGAAGCCAGCAATAGCGATGCCGGGCAACGTGCACAGATTACAGACTTTAAAAAAAGAATTGATCTGGAATATCTAAAGACTGATATGCTTGATTTAGTGGAAGAATCCCGTGAAGGCGCGACCCGGGTAAAAAAAATCATTCAAGACCTTAAAGACTTCTCACATCTTGACGGTGATGATGACTGGCAATGGGCCGATTTGCACAAAGGACTGGAAAGTACACTTAATATTGTTAACAGTGAACTTAAATACAAAGCACAAATTATTAAGGAATTTGGCTGCCTGCCCGAAATAAGATGCCTGCCACACCAACTGAATCAGGTATTCATGAATATCCTGGTCAATGCTGCACATGCTATTGACCAGGATGGAATTATCACCCTGCGTACCGGCACAGAACAAGATTACCTTTGGATAGAAATCAGTGATACTGGTAAAGGCATAGCGCCCGAGCATCAGCATAAAATTTTTGATCCCTTTTTTACAACCAAGCCGGTCGGTTTTGGCACCGGCTTGGGACTTTCTGTTTCCTACACCATTATTAAAAAGCATCACGGAGACATTACATTGACCAGTAAACCAGGTCAGGGAACCACCTTCAGGATAACCCTGCCCATTATTGCCAATACCTGATACAGCAGTCATGCAGATTGAAACATCAAACATTACCGGTAAAAGTGCAGTCATCTTGTTTGTCGATGATGAACCCAATGTACTTAAGGCGCTGCGCCGTTTATTTCATGATGAACATTATGAAATTTATTTTGCGGCCAATGCACTGGAGGGCCTGGAACTGTTACAACAAAAACCTGTTGATCTGATTATTTCCGATATGCGCATGCCGGGAATGAACGGTGCAGAATTTTTCACGCAAGTTGTCACGCAATGGCCTGCGACCATCCGTATTTTACTAACAGGCTATGCCGACCTGCAATCAACGATTGAGGCCGTCAATCAGGGGCATATCTACAATTATTGCAACAAACCCTGGAATGATGAAGAACTTAAATTACTGGTGCGCAAAGCACTAGAACAAAAGTGGCTACGCGAAGAACGCGATCGCCTAGCTGACATTGTTTACCAGCAAAATATAGCCTTAACCGAGCTTAACGAACAACTCGAAGAAAAAGTCGAGCAACGCACCAAACTCCTTAAACATGCAAATCAGAAGCTTGATCTGGCAAATGAGAGCCTGAAAAAACAATATCTTGATTCGATCAGAGCCTTTTCCCGTATTATTGAAATGCGCCCCGGCATTAAAAGCGGACAGTCTAAA
>CAIKYI010000490.1 GCA_903831545.1 uncultured Methylobacter sp.
AATTTTCTGTTAAATATAACGGTATCAATGTACTTGTTAATACTTAATGAAGGCACATTTACATTTTAATGACCTGTTATTTTAAACAGACCTCAATTGTGTTTTAGGTGATGAATTAAAAGTATTTATAGAGATGAATGTGTGGTTAAAAACATTTAATTCGATTAACCAACTTGAAGTACTTGGCGGATGGCATCACCCAATCCAGGTTACTCTGCAATAAAAAACATTTTCGAAAGGTCATCGAAAAGAGGGGAGATTATTTACGTGGCAAGATAAAATCCGCGAATGGACTTTTCATTTAAGCGGAGGATGAAACTGTAGCACTTTATTTCTATCTTGTTCTCACAGATTGTAAAAACAAGATAGAAAGAAGAATTATGATTTATTCTTTGATACGAATCAGGTCATGGCAACCTTTGCAGGACTCACCAACCTTACCAAACTGAACCTTGATCGCAGCAACGTCACCGGTAGCGGCCACTTTTGCCAAATCATTTGCTGCCAGATTAAAGGTGTTTGCGGCTACCGTCACTTCTTCCTTTTTTTGAAAGAATTCTGGTTTTAGACGGGATTGTTTCCAGCCGACGCCTTGATCTGTACCTTCACCATAGAGCGAACCCAGTCCGGAATTGGCCACCGCTGCAATGGCATTGGCAGCTGCAGCAACCGAGTCTTTATTAAAGGTTTCCGGATGGTCTACTACCTGATTTTTGATTTTTCCAAGGTTCCAGGCCGCAAAGGAATAGGCAGACTGGCGAAATCTTATCTGTTCTTCAATCGGGCCGGCTATTGCAGCAGTTGCTGTCGAAGCAAGAATGAGTGTAGTCAGTGCTAGATTTTTTTTCATTTTTTCAGTACCTCTAGGTTGTTGATAATTTTATGACTTTAAAAACTTGAGGGCGCTTGCGCCGTTTGTTGCGGACTTTGCTGCGCCGGAGTGAACTGCGCTATGCCGCCCGAAACACTCCAAACCACTGTACTGGAAATGATCAATGACAGGATCAAGCGCACAGCACCAAATCCATTAACAGAGTTGATCGTTACAGCTTCAGCCAGTTCGGGAGAAATTTGCTTTTTACCGGTCAGCATTGGCACAACAAGATTGTGTTTTTTAACCAAACGGTGATACAGGAGAGCAGCCATATGCAGTCCAAGTAGTGCCAGCAAGAAGTTGAACGAGATATTGTGCCAACCGGTCAACTTGTCGCTAAAAGACTTATCCACCTGATTGAACAAGGGTCCCTCAAAAGCTATGTCGTCGTTTGCAAATAATCCGGTTCCAACTTGTACCGCCAACACCGTCAGCAATGCAATCACTGATAACGCACCCAGCGGGTTATGACCAATACCTTTCCAAGTACCTTTAAAATAAGCGCTAAGCCGCGAATAAGTAGGAAAAAATGTCACAAAGCGCGAATGCGTCGAGCCAACAAAGCCCCAGATAATACGAAAAACCAGCAAACCCAAAATAAAAAGTCCAAGCCGTCCATGCCAGTCGGTCAGCGCTCCACCTATTTTGGCGGTAATATAAGCTGCTATCACTGAGACTACCAACAGCCAATGGAACAGCCGGTGCGGCAAGTCCCAAATATGAATGCTAACTTTCATCTTGATTTACTCCTGTTATCTGGCGTACTTCACAGAGCTCTCTTAGTGTTTGGTGCTTTAAACATTAAGAGCGCAGATACTTGTTAAAAAAACCGATAGTTCGGCTCCAGGCCAACTTTGCTGCAGCTTCATCAAAACGCGGCGTGGTGTCGTTATTAAAGCCGTGTTGTACACCCGGATAAATATAAGCCTCATAACTCACACCGGCCGCTTTCAGCGCAGACTCATAAGCCGGCCAACCTGCATTAATCCGCTCATCTTCTCCTGCATAATTAAGTAATAGCGGGGCTTTAATCTTTGCGGCATCCTCTGCGCTCGGCTGACTGCCGTAAAAAGGTACGCCGGCCGCCATATCGGGAATCTGGGTTGCCAGATAATTAACAATGCCGCCGCCATAACAAAAACCTACTGCGCCAACTTTGCCGTTACCATCAGGCAGGTGTTTCAACACATCTGCTGCTGCAATAAAATCCGCACGGGTTTTATTTTGATCAAGTCCTTTGAACAACTCGCGCGCCTTGTCTTCATCTCCGGGGTAGCCACCTAAAGTGAACAACGCATCGGGAGCAAAAACAATAAAATTATCCAGTGCTACACGCCGGGCAATATCTTCGATGTGTGGATTCAGCCCACGGTTTTCATGGATGACCAGCACCGTCGGCAGCTTTCCGGTTAAACGGGCCGGTTGAACGATATAACCTCGAATCTTGCCGTTACCTGCCGGGGAAGGATATTCGACATATTTAGCCAGGATACGCGGATCGTCCTGTTTTATTTGCTGGGCCTCGGCAAACTTGGGCGCCAGTGACTCAAGCAAAGCTTCCGCTGTCAAACCAACCAGCGTGTATTTTGCGACCGAAGACAAAAAGCCACGGCGCGACAGATCGCCATGCACATAGCTGTCGAATAATTTCAGTACTTCGGGTTCGAAGTCTTTAGCTGTTTTACGGGGCATGATTATTCCTCGATTATCGACGCCGAAGCGTCACTGCCATTAAGTTAAGACAAAAAATAGCGGGAGAAACTGACGCCTCCCTCACCTCAACCGTTATTTCGCCCGGCCTTTAAATCCTTGTGCAAGCAAAGGTATCCGGTAAGCGGAACCACGCCCAACCGCATAAAGGGTTTTCTTGTCGGTACCGGCGAAAGCAATATTTTGCGGCTTTTTAGGCAAAACAATAATGCCCAAGGCATCGCCTTTTGCAGTAAAAACTTCGATACCGGCATTCGATGCGACATAGAGTCGGTCGTTATCATCGATAGCCAGGCCGTCTGCACCGCTGGACCAGACTTTATCTTCATTTTTCCAGCCTTCAAGTCTGGCAAAATCTTTTCTGTTAGAAATAGTACCGTCAGCCCCGATATCATAAGCAAGTACATACTCACCCAGCGTGTTGGCCACAAACAGCACTTTTTCATCTTTGCTTAGTTGTATACCGTTGGGACGGCCAATATCGTTAGCAATTCGTTTCAACACACCGGCTGGTGAAATATAAAACACGCCCGGATTGGAAACCGGCGGATTAGGAATTTCTTTAGTCGGCCGCGTACCACTGTCGGTAAAATAAATACCGCTGCTCTTGTCAATAACTACATCGTTTGGACGCTGAAATGGAACGCCTTCAAAATTTTCTGTAAAAACCTTCTGCTTGTCAGCCGGATAGATAACACCAACCTGTGGTTTAAGCGTCTGAACCGCAATTAGCTCGCCAGCAGCATTTAAAGCCAGACCGTTTGCGCCATTGGAGTTTTCTAAAAAGGTCGAAACGGAATTGTCCGGCGCGATTCGCACAATCCTGTTTTCGTTGGTCTCTGTAAACAGCAAGCTGCCGTCAGTGTAAGCTACAGGTCCTTCGGTACCCTTGAAGCCTTCCTTGATCGTTTCTATGATGACACCACCCGCCGATACCTCCGGTATTGCAGGGGTAACGATATCCTCCGCCTGTACTGTGGCGGTAATCATTAAGGCACTTAGTACTGAAAATAATTTAGCGTGTGAAAATTTCACTAACATCGAGTTCTCCGAATTTTGCATTGATCATTGTGCAAAACAAGCGCCTTGCACAATCTACCGCACTCTTGGTTTTTGTTGATTAGTTAGGGACTGTCAAAACTGATAATTTTGTAATCCCGGATCGTTCTATCGATGCCATCACTTTGGCCACCGTGCCATATTGAACCGCATCGTCTGCGTTAAGATTCAGGGCAATCTCGGGATCGGCTGCCTTACGGCTTAACAACTCACCCTCAAAGGCTTCAATAGCAATCTCGGTTTTATCCAGAAAAATCTTACCCTTGGCATCAACACTGATATAAACCGCTTCCTTTTCCTCTGGCGGCGCGGTCTCGGCAGTCTTGGGCAAATTGACATGTACTGCTTGAGTCAACAATGGTGCCGTTACAATAAACACCACCAGCAATACCAGCATTACATCAACCAGCGGCGTAACGTTGATCTCGCTCATTACATCATCATCAACGCCACCGTCTTTAGTATTCATAGCCATTAGATTTGTACTCCTTCAACTTGCAAGTCCTCATGACTGCTGTTTTGAACCTGCTTTTTATGGATTGCTCCGCCTGCACGTAACGTTGATGCCACTGAAGCAGCTGCAGGTACAGAAGTAGTCCGGCGAATTAAAAACGAGGTTTTCAGCGCCAAATGCACAAAATCAATAGAAAAGTCGTCAAGAAACGCCCAGATAACCTTGTTCCTGCGTACAAAAAAGTTGTAGCCGATAACTGCAGGTACCGCGACCGCAATACCGACGGCGGTTGCAACCAGCGCCTCACCGATTGGACCGGCCACAACTTCCAGACTGGCCGAACCGCTTTTGCTGATACTGGTTAGTGCACCCATAATTCCCCACACAGTGCCGAACAAACCTACAAATGGCGATATACTGCCGATGGTTGCCAAGATCGACAAACCGCTTTCCAGTGCGCCGCGCTCTTTCTGCATCTGTTGTCTCAGGCGTCTATCCAGTAAATCCTGGCGATCTCCGGTATGCTCCAGATCATGTGTAGTCGTACCACCATCTGCTTCAATCAAGGTTGTAAACCCTATTCCCGCAACTCTGGCAGCCGGACCTTTGCTGCCTTCCAGGGCAGAAGCCGCCTGAAAATCTTCCGCACCCCAAAATTTCTTGCCATAACTACGATTATGTTGCGAAATTCGTAAATGCTGCATGCCTTTAATCAGTATCAA
>CAIKYI010000491.1 GCA_903831545.1 uncultured Methylobacter sp.
CGGACACTAAATAACCACGACAAGCAATTAGACTCAATGGCCACCATAGCGTCTATCTGAAAAGGTTTAGCCTCTAGTGTTTTACGAAAAGCCAGCCGCAACAAATCAATCGACTCAACCAATTGCCGCAAGTTCCGCCTCCGTAAACTAACTGTAAAGAAATAAGTCCCACCGGGAACAAACAGCGCCGGTAATGCATCATCATTATACATTTAAGAAAGCATCGTAACTTGTAGCTCCGAAATCGCAGTTTCCGGCAAGCCAATCGCCATCTTTGACAGCTTCTCTGGTTGAGAGTCCAACCAAATAAAAACATGCGTATCAAGTAGTATTTTCATGCATTCCCGAGCCAGAAATCATCTGGAAAAGAATTATTAAAATCTTCACTCATCACCACCAAATTACGATGCTGGCCAACTAGCAACCACGATTCCGCCTTGCTCCATCGAGGCTACTTGCTTTTTGGCAACCTAATCTGTGCGTAAAAAGTAAATGTCGGATTGAAAAAGCACCAATCCGACCTACTTCACTGGTGCTTTTTCAACACTGCGTTAACCTCAAATTCAATCGTCAGATTGCCAAAAAGCGTTGCAGCCTGACCTACACAACTACTCGCTTAATCGCCTCCACATAACGCTTAATTACAATCTTTTCATCAAATTGCTTTAGCATTTTTTCGCGACCCTTTAAGCCCATTTGCAAGCGTTCTGCTTCCGGCAATAACAACATCTTTTCCATTTTAACCTTAAGATCATCCATACTGCGCGGTTCGCATAAAAAACCATTAATACCCTCATCGACCACTTCACGACAACCGACGGCATCGGTGGTAATAATAGGCTTGGCAACACTGGCTGCTTCTAACAATGAACGCGGCACACCTTCACGATAATAAGAAGGCAATACCACACAATCGGCCAGGCGTAAAAAATCAACTACGTTATCAGTCACGCCCAAATAATTAACAACACCTTCGTCAACCCAAGCCTGCATTTCTTCGGATGTAATAGCCGTTGGGTTTTTGGCATCCAAAAAACCCAATAATTGGCATTCAATGTGTGGATATTGGGCTTTTAACAACCGCGTTGCATTAACAAATTCAACCACACCCTTGTCTTTTAACATCCTGGCAACCAGCAAAAACACAAATTTATTACCAGATAAGGAGTTGTTAAGCGGAGTAAAGCGCTGCACATCCACACCAGAACCCGGCAACAAAGCAGTCAATTCGACCTTAACCAAACCCTTGTCAACAAACAGCGATAAATCATCATTATTTTGAAAGAAAATTTTGGCAGACTTTTTTAAAGACACCACATAAAGCCACTTAACAATCTTGGTAACCAGATTTTCTTTAATAAAAGCTGTACCCAAGCCGGAAACATTATTAATAATCGGGATACTTAAAAAACCGGCGGCCAACGAACTATAAATATTACACTTAGGCGTATATGACAAAATACACGCTGGTTTTAATGATAAAAATAACCGGGTAAAACGCAAAATCAACAAACTGTCTTTTAGCGGATTAGTGCCCTTGTTATCCATGGACATAGCTTTAAAGCTAATACCCTGCGCAGCAAAGCGACTGGAATAAGCATCCAGCGGAGCTACAGCAATAACCTCATAACCCAAGCTTTGCAGATGCAACATCAGGTTAAATCTGAAATTAAATAAATACCAGGAGGTATTGGCGACAAGGATGATTTTTTTATGCATGGAGTGTTTTAATAAAGGGTTTTAGAAATGGGGCAGCAAGTAGCCTCGATGCAGCAAAGCGGAATCGAGGGTGACAACCTTGGATACCAGATTACCCCAATTCCATATCGTCAAAATTTCCACCGGTCCAACCTGGCGGTAATATACCTTCTCGTACATAACGATGAAACGACGAATAAGGCCAATCCATCACACATTCCACCAAACCATGTTTGACCGGATTAAAATGAATGTAATCAATATGACGATTCAAATCGTCAGCATCACGGATCGTATGCTCCCAATAACGACGTTGCCAGATTAAGGCACTACCATCTTTGCGCTTCTCAACAGCTACACCACTTTTTTCCAGTTCACGGGTAAAGATCGATTTAATAGCCTTCCATCTTCCCGGATAATCACTATCGTTTGGTGGCAACGTCCAAATACTATGCAGATGCTCCGGCAAAACCACCATAGCGTCAATCTGGAAAGGTTTAGCCTCCAGTGTTTTACGAAAAGCCAACCGCAACAAATCAATCGACTCAACCAATTGCCGGGAATTCCGCCTCCGTAAAGTAACTGTGAAGAAATATGTCCCGCCTGGAACAAAATTGCGCCGGTAATTCACCATCATCATACCTTTTAGAAAGTATCATAAGCCGAAAAACCTCGATTCCACTACGTTACATCGAGGCTACTGATGATACCAACAAGTAGCCTCGATGCAGCAACGCGGAATCGAGGATGACAACCTTCAAAATCAAACCACCCCAATTTCATACCGTCAAAATCATAACCCGTCCAACTTGGCGATAATATGCCTTGTCGTACATAACGATAATCGACGAATAAGACCATCAACCAAGCCATGTTACCCTATTAAGAATGGAATAAATATGACTAGCAAGTAGCATGTAGCCTCGATGCAGCAAAGCGCAATCGAGGATAAACAACTACTGCTCTTCCAACCACGCCTGAAACATTAAAACATCCCATAAATGATAATGCCAGTTGCGCTGACCGGACAGATGTTCCTGCCATTTTTTTCGGATCGGCGCAGGATGAAAAAAACCTTCATTATGCAAACGGGTTTCATCCAGTAACGCTTCCGCCCAATCGCGCAACGGGCCGCGCAACCACGCATCAATCGGCACTCCAAAACCCATTTTAGGCCGCTCGATCAAGGCCTTGGGTACATGGCGGTATAAAACCTGCCGCAAAAGCCATTTACTTTGTCCATCGCGCAACTTCATCGATTGTGGCAACTGCCAGGCAAACTCCACGACACGATGATCCAAAAATGGCACACGTGTTTCCAGCGACACACCCATTGCCGCCCTATCCACTTTAGTTAAAATATCATCCGGCAAATAGGTCATTATATCCAACGCCATCATGCGTTCAATAGCATTCAAACCGGTTAAAACCGGCAACTCATTAACCAGGGTAGGCAACGATAACCCATCAACAACGACAGCCGCCGAATCAGCCCAATGGGTAATAAAATGTTCATACAATTGATCAACCGAATCACTGGTAAGCACCCCGGCTACTTTATGCAATCTATCACCGTTAACTGAATGCCTTGATTTCGCCAACGGCAGCAAATGTGTTAAACCATCCCATCTGGCCGGTGAAACACTGACCATGCCCTTGGCCAGTAAACGACGTAAAGGCATGGGTAGCATAGCGATTTTATGCCAAAGCTTTGCGGTCATTACATAACGGTTATAACCACAAAACAACTCATCACCGGCATCACCCGATAAAGAAACAGTCACCTGCTGTTTGGCCAGTTGCGACACCAAAAACGTTGGGATCTGTGACGAATCCGAAAACGGTTCATCATATAAAGTCGGTAACCGGGGAATAACCGCCATGGCTTGTTCCGGCGTGACATAAAGCTCCGTATGCTCTGTACCCAGATGCTTGGCAACGGCTTTGGCGTAAACCGCTTCGTTATAGCCCTTCTCGGTAAAACCAATAGTAAAAGTTTTTACCGGTTTGGTTGATTGCGCCTGCATTAAAGCAACCACTAACGAAGAATCAATGCCACCCGATAAAAAAGCCCCCAGCGGCACATCAGCCATCATTTGCTGGCTCACTGCACTTTTAAGCAAAACTTCAAGTTCATCAACTGCTTGTTCGGCAGTTCCACAAAAAGGCTGCGCAACACCCGCTTCCGCCACTTGCAAGGCTGACCAATACGCCCATTCTTTAGCGACCGGTTGTTGTAAAGACACCGTTAACAAACAGCCCTGGCGTAATTTGGCAATACCGTTATAAATAGAATAAGGCGCAGGAATATAGTTATGGCGCAATTGCAAACTTAGCGCACCACGATTAATGCAGCTTTCAAATGCCGGATGGGCGCGCAAGGCTTTTAGTTCTGAGCCGAACAAAAACACTGCCTGTTGCCCCTGGCCCTGCCAGCCATAATACAAAGGTTTTTCACCTAACCTATCCCGGCCCAAGGTTAGTTGACGGGTTTGTTTGTCCCAGACCGCAAACGCAAACATGCCTATGGCTTTTATAACAGTGGCTTCAATCCCCCAGGCATCAAAACCGGCTAATAAAGTTTCGGTATCAGAATGCCCTCGCCATACCGGCGCATTGCCGCTGGATTGAAGCTCAGTGCGTAATGTTAAGTGATTATAAATCTCGCCATTAAAGACAAGTACATAACGGTTTGAACCAGACAGCATCGGTTGATGGCCTGCGGGTGATAAATCGACAATGGATAAACGGCGATGTGCTAGGCCTATGCCTGCTTCATTATCCTGCCAGATTCCACTGTCATTGGGGCCACGATGTGCAATGGAGTCGTTCATGCGTCGTAATAATTCAACGGCATTGTTTTGTATATCAGCGCTTAAAAAACCTGAAAAACCGCACATCAGGAAACTCCATTTTGTTTAAAATCATTCATTAATGACAATACCACGCGTTGCTCTTCACCCAATTCACGAACTGACAACTCCTTGTTTAGTTGCTTAATTTCCCGATAAATCATAGAAAAACCTCGGCCTAGCCTGTCCATTAAACACAAAATGTCCATAAACTTAACTGGCACCGGATTAGATGGGTAGGAAACATCCGAACGAAGTTTGTCGATAGTCACGGTATTTCTACTGTTTGCTAGCGACGCTGGAGCATAAACAATAAATATCAGGCTCCGTCCCAATTTTTCCCGGGGGCGCGCGCGGGAACTATGCAAACTTATATTTACATGACCTGTTTTAATTGCGCATAGTCCTTAAGATTGGCATATAGCAGCTTTATTTGTTCATAGCCGGTTAAAACCAGTGCAATATTTTCCAGGCGCTCTTCGATTTCGGTAGGATATTCATGAGCAATTACATTACGAATTTCTCTAAGGCTATCCCATACCGATACTGAAGGGATAATTTCCAGTTTTTCTAGCAGATTAAGAATATCGATCATTGGTAAGTTTTCGCTATTAATCTCACGTAAAGAAAACAGCAGCTTACGAAATAAGCTGGCACCCAACTTATCTTGAATCTTGATGTAGTTAAATAGAAAGCTGTTAACAATTCGCTGGTTGAAATAGTTTGAGAGCCAAGCATCGCTAAGCGTTTGTTCTTTTAACAGTGCGTAGTCAATCTCACAACTTTTGAACAAAGAATCTAAGTAATCAAATAGCGGCTTCAATGCCGTTGGCATAATAATAATCCTTCGCTAATTGCAATCTTGTCTATAGGGCGGTGAGTACCACGCGCAATCACAAAATCTATGCGTTGCTCGCC
>CAIKYI010000492.1 GCA_903831545.1 uncultured Methylobacter sp.
AGATGGTGATTTGCAGGGTGCGATCAAAACCGGCAAATATGCCGATGGTTACGGCTATGATGTGCGCGTCTTACCCAACAGCAATGTCATGCTGACCTCTTCGTTTACCGGCTGGTCCAATTACATGATGGATTTTGGCAAAATGCTGGCTGATCCGGAAGCCATGAAACGCTTCGGCAATACCGTTGTGCAATGGGATCTACATACTAAACAACCGAAAAAAATCTTCGATATTCCTGGCGCACCGCTGGAAATTCGTTGTGCCTTGGAGACCGGTCATAATTACTGTTTTACGACAACGGCTTTAACGTCAAAAATCTGGTTGCTGTATGAAGACAAAAAAGGCGAATGGCAATCCAAAGAAGTGGCGGACATCGGCGAGCCAAGCAAAATCCCCTTACCGGTCGATATTTCCATTCAAAGCAATGACAAGATGTTATGGGTGAACACCTTTATGGATGGCAAAACCCGCGCCTTTGACATTTCAGACCCGTTCAAACCACAGCAAGTTTTTGAGCAAAAAATCGGCGCACAAGTGAATATGGTGTCCTCCAGCTGGGATGGCAAACGTATTTACTACACCTCCTCTTTACTGGCTAATTGGGACAAAAAAGGTAGTGACAATGAGCAGTTCTTTAAAGCTTATCAGTGGGACGGTAAAAAGCTGACGCAAGAATTTGCCATCGACTTTACCAAAGAGAAATTAGGACGCGCCCATCAAATGCGCTTTGGGGCTTATTCGTTGTATCCCAACAAAGCTGCAGACCTGAATACTAAAACAGCGCCAAAATCCTAGTTATGTAACCTGAAAATAAAATATCCACGTCTTGTCGTGTTAGCGAATGAATTAAAGCGGAGATATTGTTTTCAGACTTCTTAATGCATCCAGCGGTAGCGATAAGCCATTATCGCTACCGCTCATCTTTGAGGACATCTATGCGTACTGTAAAACCGCTAATACTCGCACTGGCTTTTCTACTAAGCAACATTTCCTTTCAAGCACATGCGGCAAACGACCAAGCACCCGATCAACCGGCATTAGCGCCTGGCTATGGCAAACTTCCCTTTGCCGCACCTTTGCCGGGAACCTATCAATTACCCCCCTTAGGTTTAGCTGCGGATGGCAAGGTCGTCAATACTGACAATAAAGATCTGGCTTTGTATGATTTGGTAGGCGATAAAATAGTGTTATTAAGCTTTATTTACGCTACCTGTAGTGACATAAACGGCTGCCCGTTAGCCACGATGGTCTTGCATAAAATCAAAACGCGCTTGCAAAAAGAACCGGCACTGGCTAAGTCATTACGCCTGGTGACTTTAAGCTTTAACCCTGAACATGACTCACCGGAGGTCATGCGCCATTATGCAGAAGAATTACAGGGCAGCGGGGTGGAATGGCAGTTTTTGACTACCCGCTCCGAGCGTGAACTAAGCCCTTTCCTCCAGCATTTTCCGCAAATCACCCAAAAATTTTATGATGCCCAAGGACAGTTTACCGGTACCTTCTCACATAATTTGCGCGTCTATCTGATCGACAAAAACAAGCAGATC
>CAIKYI010000493.1 GCA_903831545.1 uncultured Methylobacter sp.
GACAAAAGTGACTTTAGGAAACAAGTCGGCAGTCGCAACGCCAATACGGGCGGTAGCCGCAGCCAGCGAGCGTTCGGCAATGCGGATATCGGGGCGTCGACGCAGAAGCTCTGCTGGTTGACCGATTTGAATGGTCTTGGGTATTGAGGGGAACGGCGCCGGTTGCGATAGTTTGTCGGTCAGCGCGCCCGGCAGTTGTCCGGTGAGTACGCTGAGTCGGTGCATGGTCTGATGAATGGCGCTTTCCAACGGTGGAACCAGGGCCAGAGTGGTAGCAAGTTGAGCAGTCGCCCGGGAGGTGTCCAGTTCCGTTCCACGACCGCCCTCAAGTCTGAGGCGAGTTATGTCCAGTGTTTGGGTTTGGTTTTTGGCGTTCTTTTTTGCCACTGCCAGCTTGTTTTGCGCGCCCCGCAATTCAAAATAATTTCTGGCTACCTCGGCAACCAAGCTGACACCAAGATCACGAAGACTGGCTTCCTGGGCATCGACTTCATCACTGCTTGCTTCTACGTTACGACGCACCCGGCCAAATAAATCGACTTCCCAAAAAGCGTCAAAACCGGTGTTGTAAAGTTTAAGCTCGCGCGGCGCGTAACTCAGATTGTTCAAGGCACAGATACTGCGTTTTTGTTCGGTATAGTTGCCGTGCGAGGTGATGGTAGGCGCCAGATTTAGGCCTGCATCCATGTACAAAGCCCGCGCTTCCTGGAGATTGGCGCGGGCAACTTTAAGGTCACGGTTGTGGCGGAGTGTTTGCTCGACAAGTTCGGTTAATTGCCGGTCCTGAAATAGCTTCCACCAGGTTGTTTCTATTCCCTGCCCGGAAAATTCAGGGTAGTTGGCATTGGCGTAATTTAAACCGGTATCGGTAGTCGGAGTTTTATAATCAGGACCTACAGCGCAGGCACTGAGCGTTACCGCGCAAACACTTGCCAGACCCAGTATTGTCCCTTGTTTTCGCGCAAGGTCTTTAAAGCTCGGTAGTGTTTTTCTTTTAAACACTTGCGGAACAAGCCCGGAATCTAAATATTTCATAAGTCGTGACCGGAAGTGGTTTTATGGGGTAATTTGGCTCTCGATGCCTGCCAGCGTTGAGCCAGTCCCTGTGCGATGACGTAAAACACCGGTGTCAGCACCAAGCCGAACAAGGTCACGCCCAACATGCCGCTAAAAACCGCAGTTCCCAGCAGTTGGCGGGACTCTGCACCAGCGCCCTGGGCGATAACCAAGGGAAACACGCCCATGATAAAAGCGAATGAGGTCATCAAAATAGGTCGTAAGCGGATGCGAGAAGCTTCGATTGCCGCGTCGAAGCGATTAAGACCGGCCTCTTGCCGTCGTTTTGCAAACTCAACAATCAAAATGGCGTTCTTGCTGGCCAGTCCCACCAGTACAATGAAGCCGATTTGGGTGAAGATATTGTTATCCATATCGCGTAACCAGACACCGGCTAGCGAGGATAAAATACACATGGGCACAATCAGGATAACGGCAAACGGTAAGGACCAGCTTTCATATTGTGCGGCCAGAGCCAGAAATACGAAAATCACGCTCAATGGAAATACCAGCAGCGCGACGTTTCCGGCCAGAACCTGTTGCAGACTGAGTTCCGTCCATTCAAAGTCAAAGCCCGGCGGCAGTTCTGCATTTAAAAGTTTATTCATCACTGTAATTGCCTGGCTGGAACTTACGCCGGGCAAGGTGCTGCCGTTAATTTCCGCCGCTGGATACATGTTGTAGCGGGTTATTTTGTCGGGACCTGTTATTTCTTTTACTGACAATAACGAACCCAGCGGCACCATGCCGCCTTGAAGATTTCGGGTTTTTAATTCGGCTATATCAGCAGGTTTCATCCGAAATTCAGAGTCGGCTTGCGCCACGACCTGATAAGTCCTGCCAAAGCTGTTGAAGTCATTGACATAAAGTGAGCCGAGATAGATTTGTAAGGTATCAAAAACATCTTTTAACGGCACATCCATCGCCTTGGTTCGGGTGCGATCCACGTCCAGAAAAAGCTGTGGCACGCCGGCGCGAAAGGTCGTAAACAGTCCGGTCAGTCCCGGTTGCTGACTGCCTTTGGCGATGAACTCGTTAGTTGTGTTTTGCAGGGCTTCAATACCGGCATTGGAACGATCCTGAATTTGCAGTTTGAAGCCGCCCACCGAACTCATGCCACGAATCGGCGGAGGCGCAAAAACGGCAATATGAGCGCCTTCGACTTTGGCGAGACGCTGGCCCAGGTCTTTAACAACTGCGTTGGCATGAAGTTCCGGGTGGCCAGCACGTTCAGCGAAGCCATCGAGTCTCGCGAACAAGGTAGCAACATTTGATTGGCTGGCGCCGCTCAAAATGGAAAAACCGGCGTAGGCGTTTACGTGTTTGACGCCTTTTGTTTCCAAAATAATTTTGGTCGCTTGCTGAACCACTTCCTGGGTACGTGCCAGTGAAGCCGCATCGGGGAGTTGTGCATACATAATCAGGTAGCCCTGATCCTGTTGCGGAATAAATCCGGTAGGCACTTTTTCAAAAGCCAGAAAATTAAGTCCATTTAGTCCGGCATAAAGAATCAGCACAACTGCCGTCATGCGTATCAGCTTGCCAACCAGTTTTGCATAACCGTCGCTAAA
>CAIKYI010000494.1 GCA_903831545.1 uncultured Methylobacter sp.
ATATGGTTGGCAGTCTTGTTGAGGGAGTTGAGTTTATCTGTGCAAATACAGATGCACAGGCGCTTAGCAAGTTAAATATAGATACAATTATTCAGTTGGGCGTTGAATTAACCAAAGGCTTGGGCGCTGGTACCAATCCGGAAGTTGGAAGAATGGCGGCCGACGAAAATAAAGAGCGAATCAGGGAAGTATTGGAAGGCGCCGACATGGTATTTTTGACAGCTGGCATGGGCGGCGGTACAGGAACTGGCGCTATACCGGTCATCGCTGAAATTGCAAGAAGCATGGGTATCTTGACAGTAGCTGTTGTAACCAAACCTTTCTCGTTTGAAGGTAAAAAGAAACTGGCAACAGCAGAACAGGGCATAGCCGAGCTTGAAAAATTTGTAGACTCATTAATCATCATTCCAAATCAAAAATTGTTGCCGGTACTGGGTAACGATGTGTCTTTGGTCAATGCGTTTAAAGCGGCTAACGATGTATTGCTTGATGCAGTTCAGGGTATTACAGAGCTGATTGTTCATCCCGGAATGATTAACGTTGATTTTGCAGATGTCAGAACTGTAATGTCAGGCATGGGTGCGGCGATTATGGGAACAGGTTCTGCCAAAGGCGAATATCGGGCGCGTGAAGCTGCTGAACAAGCAATCGCCTGTCCTTTATTGGAAGATATTAATCTGCAAGGTGCACGCGGGATTCTGGTTAATATCTCGGCTGCTGACATGGGTATTGCAGAGTTTGATGAGGTTGGGAATATTGTTCATGAATTTGCCTCGGAAGATGCTGTTATCAAAATAGGTATGTCGATTAATCCTGAATTGGGCGATGAAATTAAAGTAACGGTTGTTGCTACAGGAATGGGTTTGCCTACTCGCGTAGTCAAGCTTGCGCCAAAAGCAACCGTTGGTTATGTCAATCAAGGTGTAGCAGGAGAAGTAAGTTATGAAGGTCTGGATAAACCAACGGTGATACGTCAAAATAAAGCGGAAGGCCGTGAAACTCGTTTTGGAGCGCAACCTAAAAAAGACGTGGATTTGGATTATCTTGATATCCCTGCTTTTTTAAGACGTCAAGCTGACTAAGTGGTTTGGTCAACAATGGATTTGGTCTCCAATTTCGGAGCTGGTTGTGATAAAATCTGCGCCTTTTGCTCTCTTTACTGAGTGTTATTTATTTTATGATTAAACAACGAACTTTAAAAAACACGATTAGGGCAACAGGCGTAGGGCTGCACACAGGCGATAAAATCTATTTGACTTTACGTCCGGCGGAAGCGAATTCCGGTATCAGATTTCGCAGAGTTGACCTGGAAAATCCGGTGACCATTGAGGCGACACCTGAAAATGTTGGCGAAACAATACTTTCTACAACGCTTGTTGCTGGTGATGTGAAGATATCAACCATAGAGCATTTGCTTTCGGCTTTTGCCGGTTTAGGCATTGATAACGCAATTATCGATGTCAGTGCCGCAGAGGTTCCTATTATGGACGGCAGCGCAGGGCCTTTTGTGTTTTTGCTCCAGTCAGCTGGCGTAGAAGAACAGGATAGTCCGAAACAATATATTCGTATAAAGCGCAGTATCAGGGTCGAAGATGGCGATAAGTGGGCTGCCTTTGAGCCGTTTGAGGGTTTCAAGGTTACGTTTACCATTGATTTTGAACATCCAGCTTTTGAAGACCATGTAAAAACAGCAACGATGGATTTTTCATCGACAACTTTCGTTAAGGAAGTGAGTCGGGCGAGAACTTTTGGTTTTATGAAAGATATTGAGCGGCTTCGCGAAAATAATCTGGCTTTGGGTGGCAGTCTTGATAATGCCATTGTGGTCGATGACGATAAAGTCATTAACGAAGATGGTCTTCGTTATGCGGATGAATTCGTCAAGCATAAAATTCTTGATGCGATAGGTGATCTCTATCTCTTGGGCCATAGTTTGATTGGCGAGTTTACCGGTTATAAATCGGGACATGGCTTGAACAATAAATTACTTCGTGCTTTATTAAATGATAAAGATGCCTGGGAAATGGTTACTTTTGACGATGAAGAAAATGCTCCAATTTCCTTTATGCGCTCTGCAGAGGCGCCAAGACCGCCAGTCTGATTTTTTCTAATGTTCAACCCTTGCCAAATCAGACAGGGGTTGACAGCTTTTTAAGCGTTGCACTTAATTTCAGTAACGATTGCTTTAATTGCTCGTCTGAAGTGTTAAGACTTTGTTCATGGATAAGTGCTATCTTTTCAGTCGATGGAATCATCGGTTTTCTTCCTGGAAGCAATTTCTCAGGCAAAATTTCCAGCCTTACCTTAATCTGCATAATTGAGACAGTGTCTCTTGTTATTGGTGCTATAGCAGCAAGTATAGCGGTATTATAAAAGCGTAGTTGCGATGCCCAAGCCGCCGTATCGGTATAAACCAGCAGTTTTTTGCCATTGATGACGCAATGAAGAGCATGTTTTGCAATTGCTGCGGGTAAAATCTCGCGAATGCGCTGTAGAATTTTATTTTGCTGTTCAATTTGACTGTAAAAGTAAGCGATAGTCCGGTTCGGAAAGGCTAATGCGGCTTTAAACGGAGTAAATTTTTTTGCCATGAGTCGTTTGATTTTGCTTGGGTTGAAAAGTCTTTTAAACCAAATTATTGGTATATTTAAGATAGTGGGATATAGTTAGAATAAGTAGGGGATAAGAAGACGTAAAGCTATCACTCACACCTCTTATCTGCATCAATTTAGGTAATGTAATAATCCGCTAATATCGTATCCACAAACATCTAGAAAGATAAGGCCAGGGAGATAAAGTGAGACAGTTTATTCAGAGCATCGCAGAAAACAACAAATATGAGTCAACGCATTTATTAAAAATTCTGAGGGAAATTCAATCCAGCTATCATTATATTCCAGGGGCAGCAATAGACCAGTTGTCAGGATTACTAAAAATTCCACGTACACAGATTATCAGTGTTATTGAATTCTACAGTTTTTTTCATTTAAGTCCCAGGGGGCAATACGAGCTTTTGATCAGTGACTCGATAACTGATCATATGCTGGGCAAGCAAAATTTACTCGATTATCTGGCAACACAATTAGGCGTTGCCGTTGGTGAGGTCAGAGAAGACGGTTTAGTCAGTCTTGATAATACCTCTTGTACCGGCATGTGTGATCAGGGTCCTGCGGGGTTGGTTAATGGTTACGCATTGACCCGATTGGATCGACCCGGTATTGATAAAATCACTACGCTGATTAATCAGCAAAAGCCTCTAAACGAATGGCCAGTTGAGCTATTTGCGGTAGATGATAATATTTACAAGACAGGTTTATTGCTGAATCAAAAGGTTGAGCAAGGTTCGGCACTTAAGGCCATGCTGCTAAGAGGCATCAAGGAAACGCTGCAAGAAATTGACGAATCAGGTCTGCGAGGACGTGGTGGAGCCGGTTTTAAGACCGCTACCAAGTGGAAATTTTGTGCTGAAGAACATCAGACAGAGCGTTATGTGGTTTGCAATGCAGATGAAGGCGAACCTGGGACTTTTAAGGATAGGGTGCTGTTAAATTCTTACGCTGATCAGGTTTTTGAAGGCATGACTGTCTGTGCAGCGATTATCGGTGCAAAACAGGGTTTTATATATTTACGCGGCGAATATTTACATCTTTACGACAAGCTTCAAGCTATTCTAGAGCAACGTCGTCAAAACGGTTTGTTGGGTAATAATATTCAAAATGCTGGATTGGATTTTGATATAGAAATCTGTCTTGGTGCAGGTGCTTATATTTGCGGCGAAGAATCAGCCTTGATTGAGTCGTTGGAAGGTAAGGCAGGTATTCCTCGTAATCGTCCGCCCTATCCGGTTACCCACGGTTATTTAGGTAAGCCTACTGTAGTCAATAATGTTGAAACCTTTTTAGCTGCAACAGGTATTGCGCTTAATGGCGGAGAGTGGTTTTCAGCTGTTGGCACCGAAAAATCAAAAGGTACAAAAGTACTTAGTATCAGTGGTGATTGCGAGCGCCCCGGCATCTATGAATATTCTTTTGGGGTAACGGTTCAGGAAATACTTAATGATTGTGGAGCAATTGATGTACTGGGCATTCAGGTAGGCGGGCCATCTGGAACCTTTATATCCGATCAGGAGTTTGATCGCAAACTGGCATTTGAAGATTTAGCGACCGGCGGATCATTTATTATTTTTAATACCAGTCGTAATATTCTGGATATGGTTCATAACTTTGCGCATTTTTTTGCACATGAAAGTTGTGGATTCTGTACGCCCTGTCGAGTTGGTACTTCCTTGTTGAAAAAACAGATCGACAAAATTGTCGAAGGTCATGGCTCGGCAGGCGACA
>CAIKYI010000495.1 GCA_903831545.1 uncultured Methylobacter sp.
ATCCAATCCCGACATGCTGTTACTAGATGAACCGACTAACCATTTGGACGCGGAATCTGTCGCCTGGCTGGAACGATTTCTGCACGATTATCCCGGAACCGTGGTTGCGGTAACCCATGACCGCTACTTTTTAGATAACGTGGCTGGTTGGATTCTGGAGCTGGACAGGGGTTCCGGAATTCCATGGGAAGGCAATTACTCCAGTTGGCTAGAGCAAAAAGGCAATCGCTTGTTACAAGAGGAAAAGCAGGAATCTTCCCGTCAAAAAGCCATGAAAGAAGAGCTGGAATGGGTACGTTCCAATCAAAAAGGCCGTCATGCAAAAAGCAAAGCGCGTCTGGCCCGTTTTGACGAGTTGTCGTCAGTCGACGTACAAAAACGCAACGAAACCCAGGAAATTTATATTCCACCCGGCCCTCGCCTGGGTGATGTGGTGATTGAAGCCGACAATATCAGCAAAGCATTTGGCGATAAACTGCTAATTAACGGCTTGAGTTTTAAACTGCCACCCGGTGGCATCGTCGGCATTATCGGCCCTAACGGCGCGGGTAAAACCACACTGTTTCGCATGATGGCGGGTGTTGACAAGCCTGATTCCGGCACTTTAACACTGGGGCAAACAGTTGAACTCGCCTACGTTGACCAGTTGCGCGATGACCTGGACCCGAAAAAAACCGTGTTTGATGAAATTTCCGATGGCCTGGATTTAATTACCGTCGGCAAATATGAAACACCCTCACGAGCTTACGTCGGGCGCTTTAACTTTAAAGGTGCCGACCAGGGAAAACGCATCGGAGATTTATCCGGAGGTGAACGCAATCGAGTGCATTTAGCCAAGCTGCTTAAAACCGGCGGCAACGTGTTGTTGCTCGATGAACCAACTAACGACCTGGATGTTGAAACGCTAAGAGCTTTGGAAGAAGCGTTGCTGGCTTTCCCCGGTTGCGCGGTGGTTATTTCGCATGATCGCTGGTTTCTGGACAGAATCGCCACGCATATGTTGGCCTTTGAAGGCGATAGTAATGTAGTCTGGTTTGAAGGCAACTATGAAGAATACGAAGCCGACCGTCATCGCCGCCTGGGTAGTGATGCGGATAATCCACATCGGTTGAAATATAAGAAATTGACTGCTTAAACTGCTGTTTGTGGGGGCGACTGAAGTTGCTCCCACAATATCATTTCAATTACTTTACCCACGTTATTTTGCTGGTTCTTCTTATAATGATGATAATGATCTCCAATGGCGGCTTGCCTATCGGCGAATCCGCTTTAATTCAGCTCTACGAGTTGCGGGTTACCGAGTTTAGATGAATGTTTTGATGGAAGTTGCATTAATTTTAGGATGCGCTAAATTCTGATATCTAAATGAATTTAAAGTTTTTTACCCTTTCATAAACCATTAGGCAAAATTTTGACGCAATGTTTTGCGTCTATTAGGATGGCTTATTAGTTAGGGATTCAAGCAACGCGGTCAAACACCATTAGTTGCCTTCATATAAGTTATGCTGCAAATGATATGCTTTACTTAAGAGCTCGGCTATTTTGGGAGATGTTGTGGGAATTGAATTCAATTAAGTCATGGGAGGTACAAGTTGAAAAAACTGCAAATAGTACAAAATAAATGGTTTTTCGGGGCATTATTGCTATTTATTTTGAGTTTGGGTGCCCAGAATATTAGAGCCGAAACATATGCTATGTATATTTATGATGGGCATGGGGGATTGTCTGGCGAGGGATTTTCATTACCGAACCAGATTCCAAATTTTTGCTTGATTGGTGAAGGTTGTAGCAATGATGCTGACTGGACACGATGGGATTTGCCAACGCTCCTGGTTGGTGAACAGGTTACGATTCGCCCGGCTTTCTACCTAGGCAATTCGCTTAACGGAAGCTACAAAGTGTCTTTGAATCCTGTATATCAGTTTCAAAGCTATGCAAACTTATTTGACGAATTAACAGCTAATGTTGCTAGTCGCAGTTCGATTTTCGCCACGACCAATGGTGGTATGGTAACGTTTGATGCTAATGGTGGGAATGACTACTACCTATTCCTCGGTGGTTTTGCCAGAGGCGGTCAATCGTACCAATTGCAACTGACACAAATTCCTTTGCCGCCGACATTTGGATTGTTCGGATTAGGTATTGTTATTTCGGTTTTACGCTCAAGCCGGTTAAAAAAAGCATCGGGTCAAGTCTTGTAATCACACATTTGGCCTAACCTTTAGGTCAAAGGGACGCGCCGTCCTATGGCGGCTTTGAAAGTTTGTTTTTTATCAAGGTTCGGCGGCTCCGTTTAAACTCAGTGAGCGGCGCGCCCCTTACCTCAACGTTGGGCGCCTAACTCGGAGTAACGCCATGGACAAACGAAAATATCTGCTGGATCAACTTGAACAAAAGATCACCGGTTTCAAAGATGATTCAAAGCAACACAAGACTCTGTATCGTACATTGCGGTATGCAGTGTTCATATTAACTTCAATTTCAGCCGTGCTCGCTGGCTTGGCGATCAAGTTTCCTGAATTTAGCTCGACCATTAGTGTTGCTATTGTGCTTGTCTCGGCTGCTGTCGGCGTCATTACCTCAATTGAGGGTCTTAGGAAACCAGCGGAGCTTTGGATTCATGAGCGCACAACTTATTACGCACTGATGGATCTTAAACGCGAAGTGGAGTTCAAGCTTGACGAGAACAGTTCCCCTGAGATGATTGAGAAATATTTCTTCAAGATGCAGGAGCTTTTAGGTGCGTCGGGAGAAAAGTGGAATCGCCATATTGCTGGTGTTCTGCAGAGCCACAACGCCCAACCCGGCGTTCAAGCGGGACTGCCGAAAAGCCCGTAGGATGGGTAGAGCGATAGCGAAACCCATGAAATTCGTGGCATGAACGATGGGTTTCGCTATCGCTCTACCCATCCTACAAACGAAATACAATTTTTTGGCATGGCTTTGGTTTACTCCAAATCCATTTCTAAATTCTTTCCGCCTGCCCAATCATAAGGAATAATCCCGCGTTGAACGTAATCATGAAATGACGAATAAGGCCAGTCGCCAACATAATCGACATAACCATGCTTGACCGGATTATAATGAATATAATCAACATGTTTGATAAAATCCTCCTCGTCCTTAATGCTATGTTCCCAAAACCGCCTTTGCCAAATCCCGCGTTCTTGCTTTCGGGTGCGGCTTGGGGAAATTCGCTCTCCCTTTGCAATATGCCGTGAAAAATAAGACTTGATTTGCCGCCAGCGACAACTGAAATCATCATCGCCTTCCGGCAAAGTCCATATTGTATGAAGATGTTCCGGTAAAATGACTATCGCATCAATGTTGAATGGATGCTGATATTTGACAACACGAAAAGCCCCCCGCAACACCTCAATCCGTTCGGTCAGCAATTCTCGATTCCGTTCTGCCAGATTCACGGTAAAAAAATAAATGCCACCTTTGACACGATGGCGGCGATATTCGGTCATGATTCTTTTGCTCACGGCTGTGCAAGGTTTGATGGGTTTCGCTACGCTCTAGCCATCCTACACCAACATCGTTTTACAACAAAAACCAATTATTACCACAATTCTTTTTAAACGCGGTAGCTACAATCTATAGAATGAAATACAGCTCTAACCCGCAAACACCACATCAAACCGCTTCATCAAACCGGCTATGTCTTTTCGGTAAAACTCCTGTACCGGCAAACACAGATCGGCTGATTTTAAACCTCGCTCCTGCAAGGACTCCAC
>CAIKYI010000496.1 GCA_903831545.1 uncultured Methylobacter sp.
AGCTGGAAATTATTGTTACCGAAAATGGCCGCAGTAAACGAGCGACCCATGCCGAGGAATTACGGCAAATTTCCAGTCATGGTTTGTCGTACTTGATTTTATGCGTGTTTTTTATTGCACTGGTGAATATGATTCGTAAAGACCAACCTTTAAATATCATCTGGCCGATGGATGAGCTGAAAGAATTGCATCAGATGAATATTGAAGTGTTGGTGGAAATGCTGACTAAAAACCGGATTACTTTATTTTCGGCTTTTCCCGATCCTGATCCCGAAGTGTTAAGGCTGTTTAAAAACCGTTATCAGGTGTTCGGCAATCGGGAGCTGATTGAAATGGAAGTGGATGAGGATTATTTGTCAACGCTTGAACCTTTGACGGCGGTTGAACATGTTTGATCAATTACTAAAACGCTTGTTGCAGGGCGAATTTATTTGTGAAGTCAGTGACGAAGTCGGTTTTCGTTATTTGCAAGAGCCTGAGAATGCAACTCAGGTGGATGCGTTTTTAACGCGACTGGATTATCGTTTGTCCAGCACCCAGAACCAGTTGGCATTTTATGCGGCTTACCGGACTATAGATAATAGTGCGCGTAGCGATATCCGTAAAGTTTTTCAGCAGTTTCGTATAGAGTTACAACCGGTGGTTGAGTGGCTTGATATGATGATGTCATGCTTAAATCGGGATACGGCCTTATCGCCCGGCGACACGCTGAGCTTTTCCAGTTTGTTACAGGTGATCGAACAAAATCAAGCCTTGGCTGACCGCTTACAAACATTTGCAAAATTCAAGGATTTCACCAGTGGTGACGATTCGGTAAAAGGGCGGCTGGAGAAGCTGTTAAATACCTTGCAAAAGTGGAATTACCTATGCTTAGCCAATCGCGAGACGCTTATTTATAAAGTTACCGGTAAGCTGGATTATTTTTATCAGGCTTTGCAGTTTATTCAGGAGCACGAGCAAATTCCCGTTGAGCAGGGCGAAACCGATGCGGTTCAGGAGAGTCTGTTTTGAGTCAGTCGCAACAGGGCTTGGAACGCTTATTTAAAGCCTTGGCTAACCATAGCGATTTAATTGCCGAGGCTTATTTTACCGGAGTGGTCTACAAGAATAATCAAAACCAGCGTGCGCTCAACCATCTAAAGCAATTGAAGGTGTTGGTCAATCATGACGCCGATTGTTACCGCATCGCCGGGCGTTTGACTCAATTTATAGACAGCGCCTTGAGCAGCGACCGAGTTCGGCGATTGGATACTGATCTGGCCAGCTGGATCGAAACCCTGGAACAACAGATCAGCCTGCATCAAGATGCTTATGATGAAAGCCGGTTGGACGATTGCGATAATTATTTTGCCGAAATCGAACGTCTGGTTTTCTATTTGTCCGATGCCCTGGAAGAGGATACCCGTTATTTATCGATGCTGGTTAACAGACGCTTTGCCAATGTGCGTACTTTGGCGGAAAAACAAAAACAAAACGCCTTTTATATTTCCCGGCTGGAGAAATTGGTAAATGCAATAACCGTGTTGCAACCGGAATCTTTATTGGAAATGGTTGAAGATCAGCCACTTATTTATGACTTACTGAATCAGCACTTGATTCATAAGTTGCCTATTTATCAGCAGCGCCTACAGGATATTCTAGATACGTTAAAAGTCTTCTTGTTTGAACTCAGGCAAATCGAGGCTAGAGCTCAGTTGGTGCAAGGCTTTGCGTATTTTCTACAGCAAAACCAAAATTATCAGCCGCAGGACTGGAGCGAGCGCGACAGCATTCCCGAGCATTGGAACCAGATCAAGCCTTTGGCATTGTTGGCCTATGCTGATCCGCTGGATCATTCTTTGGAAGAAGATTTAATCGAGATTGCCCAAAAAATCCGTATTGATACGGAAGTCATGTTGGCAAAGCAAAAAAAACGTTCGTTAAACT
>CAIKYI010000497.1 GCA_903831545.1 uncultured Methylobacter sp.
TTCCCAAAAAATATAAAACAATGCCCAGTCTTGGGATAGAAACACGCCTAACATACCAAATTCTAATAACATTAGACAAATATGGTAGCCTTTAACGCGTTCCGATAATGTCAAGGAAGCGAGCAAAGCAATGCAGGTCAATAAGGTAGCTAACATCAACATAGGCATAGACAAACCATCAACACCTAATGCGTAAGCACTGCCTAAATCTGGATTGAGAGGGAAATATTCTTTAAATTGCAGGCTGGCAGTATGGGAGTCATATCGACTCAGTAACCAGCAACTCAAAATAAAAGCCAAGCTGGCAAACGCCAAACTGATTAAGCGTATTAGTTGGGTTTTTTGTGCCGGGGTAAAAACTAAAAATAAAACTCCTAGCGCAGGAGTCCAGAGAAGTAGACTAAGTATGTCCATAAATTTTATGTGATTGTCAGACGGTTATTGTGGGCAATTGTACGTTAAGCGCATGGTTTGGCAAAGGTTACGCAATTTTTTAGCGATTGAGTGAAATAAAGTCAAAAAACATATTTTTTGATTCGGTGACCTCATAGGCATTTTTACCATTACCAAAAAACTTAGTGAGCAACCAATGCACAAATGAAGCAATACGATAATTGAAGGATTGGTATAATGCGCCTATTAAAAATAATTTAGCATCAAGCATGAATTAAGCTTGTACTTATAATGCTACAAAAGGAGTAATGAGTTTTGACAAACGTGCAAGATATTACCAGTCCGATGAGTCCATCGGAAAAACGCGCTACTTGGTCGCTGGCAAGTATTTACGCCTTGCGAATGTTGGGGCTATTTATGATTTTGCCCGTATTATCGCTATTTGCCGAACAGCTAGAAGGTTCGACCCACGCGCTGATAGGCTTGGCAATGAGTATTTATGGTTTGCCACAGGTGATATTGCAAATTCCTTTTGGTTTACTGTCAGATAAATTTGGGCGCAAAAAAATCATTCTTATCGGACTCTTGTTATTTTTTATCGGTAGCACGATTGCCGCCTTTTCTACCACGATTTACGGCGTTTTGGTGGGTCGTGCTTTTCAAGGTGCGGGGGCAGTTTCTGCTGTCGTAATGGCATTGGTGGCAGATTTAACCCAAGAAGTGCATCGAACCAAAGCAATGGCAACTATCGGCGTGAGTATTGGGATGTCATTTGGTGTAGGCATCATTGCAGGCCCTATTATTTCAGGGTTTGGCGGTGTACAAGCGGTATTTGGGGTAACGGCGGTATTAACCGTGTTTGCGATGTTGACGGTTATTTATATTGTTCCCAATCCTCAACATTCCAAATTACATCGAGATGCCGAATTTGTACCCGCACAGGCAATGAACGCACTGAAAAATCCTGATTTGTTGCGTTTAAATTATGGCATTTTTGTTCTGCATTTGATTTTAATGGCGATTTTTGTGGTCGTACCGTCGTTAATGCGTCAAGCGGGTTTAGAAGCTGGACACGAATGGCAAGTTTATCTGCCTGTATTTGCGGGTTCAATGGCAGTGATGATTCCATTCATTATTTTGGCAGAAAAAAA
>CAIKYI010000498.1 GCA_903831545.1 uncultured Methylobacter sp.
CGTATCAAGCTGGAAAGCGTTGGCTATCATTGTGTGTCGCAGGTTTACCAACATGGCGAGTTTGCGGTCAGGGGGTCGATAGTCGATTTGTTTCCGATGGGCAGTAAAGTGCCGTTTCGCATTGAATTATTTGATGAAGAAGTTGAATCTATCCGCACTTTTGACGCGGAAACACAACGTTCATTAGAGAAAATAAACCGGATACAGTTATTTCCCGCCCGGGAGTTTCCACTCACTGATGAGTCCATTAAGATTTTTCGTCAAGCATTCAGAGAAAATTTTCCGGAAACCTCGCCTAAAAACCATTTATATCTGGATGTCAGTAAAGGCATTACCCCTGGCGGCATTGAATATTATTTGCCGTTGTTCGTTGGGCAAATGGCCACATTATTTGATTATTTGCCAAAGTCAGCGGTTTTGGTGATTCCGGAGGATTTTGAGGTCACTGCGCACGCGTTTTATGCTGAAGCCGAGGACAGGTTTCAGCAACGCAAATATGATGTAGACAGACCTTTATTAAAGCCTGAGCAACTGTTTTTGTCAGCGGAAGAGTTGAGTCACAGGCTAGGCACCTTTGTCCGTATAACCCTTGCAGGCGTTAACCAAAGCAGTGTTTTTGATGAAGCTACACTATTTACTTTTAACTGCCTTCCGCTGCCCAATCTGACTATTGATGTCAAACAGGAAGCGTCTGCCCAGGCATTGCTAAAGTTTATAACCGGTTTTACCGGTAAGGTTTTGTTTGTAGCCGAATCGGCGGGCCGCAGAGAAGCCCTTATCGATAAATTAAGATATTACAAAATCAATGTTAAGCAGATTGAAAGTTGGGATGCATTTCTTAAGGCGACAGATGCTCTTTGTATTATTGTTGCGCCAATGGATCATGGATTATTGCTTGAATCCGATGCAAATAATTCAATCGCAATCATCACTGAAAACTTGCTGTCCGGTGAAAAAGTACAGCAACGGCGCAGGCGACGTAAATCTGCGGCCAACCAGCTTGAAAATATCGTCAATAACCTGAACGAGTTGACCGTAGGATCACCGGTCGTGCATCAGGAACATGGCGTCGGGCGTTATTTGGGTTTACAGACCCTACAAATTGGCGGCATTACCTCCGAATTTTTAACCCTGGAATACGCCAATAACGACAAGCTTTATGTACCGGTTTCATCCTTGCATGTCATCGGTCGCTATACCGGCATGAGTCCGGAAAATGCTCCGCTGCATAAGCTGGGTGGCGATCAGTGGGGCAAGGTCAAGCAAAAAGCCATCAAGCGAATCAGGGACGTTGCCGCCGAATTATTGGAGATTCATGCAAAAAGAGCTGTCAAGCAAGGTCATGCTTTTGAAGTTGAAAATGTCGAATATGCGGCTTTTGCCGATGCTTTTCCCTTTGAAGAAACGCCAGATCAACAAACAGCAATCGAAACCATATTGGAAGATATGTCCAGTCCGCATCCCATGGACAGAGTGATTTGCGGCGATGTCGGTTTTGGTAAAACCGAAGTGTCAATGCGCGCGGCATTTATCGCGGTGCAAAACGGAAAACAGGTGGCGATTTTGGTGCCAACCACTTTGCTTGCCCAACAGCATTATCAGAATTTTCGCGACCGCTTTGCCGACTGGCCGGTGCGGGTCGAGGTTATGTCTCGCTTTGTCAGTCCCAAGCAGCAAAAAGAAATTGCCGATGATTTGGAACAGGGCAAGGTCGATATTGTAATCGGGACACATAAGCTGCTCTCCAAGGACATTAAATATAAAGCGCTGGGGTTGGTCGTGATTGATGAGGAACACCGTTTTGGCGTAACTCAAAAAGAGCATTTTAAAAAGCTGCGTAATGAGTTGGATATGCTGACCCTGACCGCAACGCCAATTCCCAGAACCTTGAATATGGCAATGTCGGGTTTACGGGATATTTCCATTATCGCCAGTCCGCCGCCTAATCGTCATGCGATTAAAACGTTTATCAGTGAATGGATCGATGCCCAGATTAAAGAAGCCTGCTTGCGCGAGATCAAACGTGGCGGTCAGGTGTTCTTTTTACATAACGACGTTAAATCCATGGAAAAAATGGCCCGGGAACTGCAAGCGTTGGTGCCGGAAGCGCGGATAGAAATTGCCCATGGGCAAATGCCGGAGCGCGAGCTGGAGCGGATTATGCTGGATTTTTATCATCAGCGTTTTAACCTGTTGTTGTGTTCTACTATCATTGAAAGCGGTATTGATATTCCCAGCGCCAATACCATTATCATTAATCGCGCCGACAAGCTGGGCCTCGCGCAGTTACATCAGTTACGGGGCCGGGTAGGGCGTTCGCATCACCGGGCTTATGCCTATTTCGTGGTTCCGCCAAAAGCCCTGTTAAGCAAGGATGCAATTAAAAGACTTGAAGCAGTTGAAGCTTCCGGCGATTTGGGTGCGGGCTTTATGCTGTCATCGCATGACATGGAGATTCGTGGCGCGGGTGAGTTATTGGGCGATGACCAAAGCGGACAAATTCAGGAGATCGGCTTTACCTTGTATACCGAATTACTTGAGCGGGCAGTAAGTGCTTTAAAATCGGGCAAACTGCCGGAACTCGATGCGCCGATGGATAGAGGTCCGGAGGTTGATTTGCAGACTTCAGCGTTAATTCCGGAAGATTATCTGCCGGATATTCATGGTCGCCTGGTTTTATATAAACGCATCTCCAATACTGAAACCAAAGATGATTTACGCGAGTTACAGGTAGAAATGATTGACCGTTTTGGTTTACTACCTGAGCCGGTAAAAACCCTGTTTAGCTGCGCAGAGTTAAAGCAGCAGGCTGAAAAACTGGGCATTAAAAAAATCGAAGCCAATGCCGGTGGCGGACGTATTATATTTACTTCGACTCCCAACATTAACACCGAGCAGTTAATTTCCCTGATACAAACCCAGGCGCAGATTTACAAGTTCGATGGCGCGGATAAATTAAGGTTTATAAAGCCGTTTGAAACAACAGAGCAAAAGCTCGGGTTTATAACGGATTTGCTGGGTAATTTGACTGTGAAAGAGGTGGCTACAAAAAGCTAGCTCGGTAGTAAAGATAAAACGCCACAGATTCGTGGATTATATTCACACAGGGTCATTGTGAAATTTTCAGATACAATCAACGACCCTCTAAACCCGTGGCAACTTGACTTCATCAACATCCTTACTCATGTATAGAATAATAATTTGCAGCCTGGCGCTTATGCTGGGACTTGTTAGCCATGTTGCTTTGGCTGAAGGCGGCGCTTACCAGCTTGAGCTTATGGTATTTTCGCAGTCCATACCCACTACCGAGACTTTTGAGCAAACGGTCAGTCAAATTAACTGGCCAGTTGATTTAACGGAATTGTCGGCCTATAACAAACCGGATAATACAACGTTGTCTGACGGTTATACGGCATTAGCAAAAGATTCGATTTATCACCCGATCATCTTCGTTGCCTGGCTTCAGCAAGGCTCGTCTTCGCCGGTTCATATCCAGAGCGTTGACGGTAAATTGAATGGCTTTGTGCAACTGCAGCAGGGGCAAGGATTGCAGTTGCTGGTTGATCTGGAGTTGGCATCCAGTCCGGGTGAGTTTATTTACCGAATATCCGAAAAACGGCCGGTCAAATTAAATGAAAGTTACTATATGGATCACCCCAAATTTGGGGTTGTTGTCAAAATAAAGTCTCTATAGATTGCTCTTGGTCGGCTTGCTAAATAGCGATTGGTTAATTGAAATACTTATCGAAAATAACCAAAACAGGAAAACTTTTATAGTATTTTTTAAAACCGGTTCGTTTCGTGTTTTAATATCAAATTTTAAAGTAGATGATTACCAGGCTTGTTATTTTTATATAATAAATTCATATGCTTGTATATTATTAATTGGAAAAGAATAATGAAGAGAAAGGATATAATCCCAACGAG
>CAIKYI010000499.1 GCA_903831545.1 uncultured Methylobacter sp.
ACATTACTTAATACTCGTTTAATCATTTGGCCGCCATACAAATCGCCCATGTGCCAAGTATATAAATGTGCCATGATTTGATCTGTGTTGTCAAGGCTTAAAATATATTTGTAATACTCAATTGCCGCTAGGCTATATTGATGATTAAATTCTTTGAATGATCCTGAGCAAATGCAAAACCATTGGTCTTAAGCTAAGTAAATTTATTAACAGCGACAACATGCCAATACACTCAAAAAATGACCGAGGCAAATGCAATGAATGAATGGTTTTTTTCTTTTGAAAATGTAACAAGTGGTCCCTATACGCAGGAATATGCCAAAAATTTTGCCCGCGAACATCAGGGAGCGTACTGTTGGTGTCAAGGGTTGCCTGATTGGATTTCTGTCTATGAGGCAACTGAAATCAGACCGATGAAGAAAGATGGGGTAACGCCTTTTCCACCCATGCCGGCCTCGATGATGTCACTTAAGCCGACGACGCTTCCAATAAATACTCTCCCTGTAACTTCGGTTGCAGCGCCTTCAATGGCACTCGATGTTCATGCTTCTCAGGGTTTTGGCCAGAATTTGGTTACGGAGGGTATTGATTACAAAATATTTGGTCATGAAATGCAGTTTGTGGAAATTGAATTGGATCCACAAGAGAGTGCTGTCGCGGAAGCGGGTGCAATGATGTACAAAAGCGAACACGTTAAAATGGAAACCATTTTCGGCGATGGTTCTGCTTCGCAACAAGGCGGTATTATGGGCTTGCTGCTGGGTGCCGGTAAACGCTTGTTGACTAACGAAAGTCTGTTTATAACCGTTTTTACACAAACCGCCCAACGTAAGGGTAAGGTAGCGTTTGCGGCTCCTTTTCCCGGAACCATCCTTGCGTTAAGTTTAAAAGACTATGACCGAAAACTGATTTGTCAAAAAGATAGTTTTCTGGCAGCCGCTAAAGGCGTACAAATTGGTATTCAGTTTCAACGCCGCATTTTAACCGGATTGTTTGGCGGCGAAGGTTTTATCATGCAAAAGCTGGAAGGGGATGGCTGGGTGTTTATTCATGCCGGTGGTTGTCTTCAAAAAATTGAGCTTGGCGCAGGTGAGACGATACATGTCGATACCGGCTGCCTGGCGGCAATGACCAGTCATGTTGATTTTGACATTCAGCAGGCCGGTGGCATTAAAACCATGTTGTTTGGTGGAGAGGGTCTGGTCTTTGCCAAGTTAACAGGGCCGGGTACTGTTTGGTTACAAAGTCTGCCTTTTTCACGTTTGGCGGGTCGAATGCTTTCATCTGCACCCCATGGTGGTGGAGGCAGGCAGCAAGAGGAAGGCTCGATTTTGGGTGGGTTTGGCAGTTTGCTGAGTGGTGATTGATGCGATATCGGTCGTCGGGATGGCTAAAATACAAGATCAGAAACCACTACAAAGTTTGATTGTTGGAGATATGCTGCGTGCGGGCACGGTTGCAGAATATACGTAATCTTTGGTTTATGGGTTGTAGTCATAAAAGGTATTCTAGGGTTATAATCAAACCTAGATAGGAAACCCATTTTCTTTTCAATTTCAATTTAAATAAGAACAATTGAAAGCCAAATCCCTTGTAAACGGGGTTATTGAAAAAACAAAATAGTGATGGTAAGTCATCGCCTTTATCGCACCAAAGTAATAGATGTCGGGTATGAGAAGCTACATAATGGAATCATAAATTCTGAAATGTCTTGACGGATAAACCTAGTGAAAAAGCTTCAGCGGAGTTTCCAATCATGATTTTTAAATCAAAAACAGATATTGCCAGAATGTCTTTTGAGGACATTCAAAAGCTGGTGTTTGAATTTCAAACTCACCAAATAGAGTTGGAAATGCAGAATGATGAGCTTAGCAGACTGCAGCATGCGTTAACCACATCCCTTGACAGTTATGCCCAGCTTTATGAGCTATCGCCTGTTCCGTATCTGACTCTTGATGAATCCGGGGTTATCCAAAAAGTAAACGATGCGACCGCCATTTTGCTGGGACGGCCAATGACAGAGCTTGTCAACCAGAAGTTCGGGGATTTTATTCATACTTCCGATCAGGATAATCTTTACCTGTTTCATCGTGGCCTCTTGGCTAATAAAAAAGACCTGGTGTTTTGCGCTAAACTTAAAGAGACGAAGGAATCCGTCAGCAATCCAATATGTGAATTCGTTGAGGAATGTCCGGATTTTATTTGTTGCTTGGGTGGCGATACATTCAATCGTGTAACTCATGTTGAATGTAAGGCAAGCGTTTCCTATAGTGATAGCTATGAGTTACAAATATTTATGGCCATTAATAATGTAACTGATCTTAAGTACACGGAAGCAGCTATAGAGTGTCTTAATGAAAAGCTTGAACAAAAAATTCATAGGCAAACGACGGAGTTGACGGCAAGTAACCTGAATTTACAGCAAAAAAATGACGAACTCAGTCTGTCAAAATGTCAGTTGATGGACCGTGATGTTAAATTTAACGCAATATATAATGCCTCAGCTGAAGGTATTATCACTGTGGATTGCAATAGCAATATCATATCGGCCAATACAGCGGCAGAAACAATTTTTGGCTATAAATCTGAAGAGCTAAAAGATCTTGGTTCAAATAAACTCATGCCATTGTTACCTGAATTAATCAATAACAGTAGCGGTTCCCTGGCTTTAACAGAAACGGGTAGCATTCTGGAAATTGAAGGTCTGCATAAAAATGGTAATGTCCTTTTTCTTGAGATGTCCATAGTTGCATTTTCAACCGATAAAGCGCGCTACTTTACATTCATAGTGCGGGACGTAAGTGCTCGGAAGCATCTGGAGGCCGATAACAGGCAGCATTTGGATAAGCTTGCCCAAGTTACACGCCTTGGCTTAATGGGGGAGATGGCTTCAGGAATTGCCCATGAAGTTAATCAGCCATTGACTGCAATTTCCAACTATGCCCAAGCCAGTTTGAATCTGATTAAAACTGAATCGCCTGATCTTGAGAAGTTGGCTGATATTTTAGCCAAAACCCGGCAGCAGGCTTTACAGGCAGGACAGATAATCCATCGTATGAGGCGTTATCTTAAGTCTCAAGCCCGGGATCGTAGGACCATTGACCTTAATAGTTTGATTAAAAATGCTGTAGGCTTTTGTCAATCAGAGCTTAAACAAAACAGCGTCCTGCTTAACTTTGAACCAGAATGCAGTCTTCCTCCTGTATATGTCGATAAAATTCAAATTGAACAGGTGCTTATCAATTTGATTCGAAACAGCGTAGATGCCATGATCAAGCTTCCTGCAACAGTGCCGCGTCAGTTATCTATTTGTACTTGCTTAACGGTTGATAGTAATATACAGGTTAGAGTAAAGGACAGTGGTCTAGGCATTGATAAAGACCAGCAACAAAAAATATTGACCCCATTTTATACCACCAAAACTGACGGAATGGGCATGGGGCTATCGATTAGCCGCTCACTTATTGAAGCCCATGAAGGTAATTTGCATTTCAATAGCAAACCTGGAAAAGGCACTACTTTTTATTTTACTTTACCGATACGGAAGAACTCTGATGAGTGATAATAATCCAGAAGCTGTGATTTATGTTGTTGACGATGAAGTAGCAGTACGTGATTCACTTACTCTCTTGATTGAGTCTACCGGGCATACCGTCAGAAGCTATGAATCAGCAGAGAGCTTTTTGGATAACTATGATCCTGAACAGCATGGCTGTATGCTATTGGATGTAAGAATGCCTTTAATGAGTGGGCATGATCTTCAAGAGGTATTATTAAATAAGGGCATTGCTATCCCTATCATTTTTATCAGCGGTCATGCTGATATTCCTGATTCGGCAAAAGCTTTCAGAGCCGGCGCTGTTGATTTTCTTGAAAAACCGTTTGATAGCGATTTATTGATGGAGCGAATTGATGAAGCGCTTAAAAAGGACATTGCAAGCAGGGAAGAGCTCGCTACCAAGCAGCGAATAAAAGAACGAATTGAACGCTTAACAGCCAGAGAAAAAGAAGTGTTGGATTTGATAGTATCAAGTCATTCCAATAAAGCAACCGCACAGTTACTTAATATAAGTAATCGCACTGTAGATGTTCATCGCGCAAGTATCATGGAAAAAATGCAGGCTGAAAATGTTGCCGAATTGATGTCGATGGTGTTGTTTTATAAAGAGCCTGGCAACGGTTCACGTGAGCATGCTACAACTTAATTGGAATGTTAAGATAACGCTGATTTCATGTGGAGTATTTGAGAATAGAAGTCGTAGTGTGTGTTCTATATTTGTAGCTTGGTAATTTGTTCACTCATAATCAGCATTGATGCCATAAGTGTAAATATTGTAAAGTAAATAGCTGTGGCTGTTGTTAATAGTAAAAGTCTTTTCATATTTAATTTTGTAATCTCTCTAAAGTAAGGTGAGTTGGGCTAAATTTATTGCCATTGGCTTAGAATTTATGACCTTCCTTGGGGATGTCAGTTTAAAGTTAAATTATCTTTTTGCGTTATGTAAAAAATAATTCTCCTCCTGTTGTACTCCGCTATTTCCTTATCTTCATAAAAATACTTGTCTTGTAAGCTATAAGTGGCTGATTTTCTGTGTAAACACGATGTCTATAGGTATTTATACGTATATTTTGTCATAAGGGATAATGTTAAAATCTATAGGTATTCGTACGGATAGTATTGTTGTGTTTTTGTATTATAGAATGAAAAACATGGAAGGATATTCTTTCAAACTTTGGTTAGGAGGGTGATGTTGTGGTTAATTCAGAGCAAAAACCAAATAATAATGAGGCAGTTAATAAAGAAAGATTCCAAAAAATGGTTGCCGAACGAGCTTACTGTAAATCCGAAAAACGGGGCTTTGCGAGTGGGCATGAAATGGAAGACTGGCTTGAGGCAGAATCTGAAATAAAAAATCAATATTTTTATTGGATTCAAGACGTTGAGTGATTTTTGCTCACAATAATTCGTTAACTAACAACTATGGAGATATAAATGAAGAGAAACTTGGTAACTGAGCCTGTCGGCCAGAATAAACTACTTGAACATAAGCAGCGTGTCGCTTTTCATGAAGCGGGGCATGCGGCAGGAATTCATCTGAACAATAAAGCCAGGCAGTTACCGGCAGTTTTTTTTAAAATTATTTTTAAAGAAATGAGCTCTGTTACTGATCATGATGTCATGGCTTATGAGACTACTCATGATGATTGCATTGCACGCGTTGAAGGCGGGCGATTAATTGAATTATTGCCACCTTCTATTGATAGTCTTGTAAATAAGGTAACAGAGCATCATTCCGGGATGTCGGAATTGATAAAGGATTATATGGTTGCCTTTGAGTCAGATATTGTGAATCTTCTGATTGGACCTCTAGCGGAAGCCAAGCATGTCGCAGATACGGATGATGAGTTTTTTAATCATCAGATTGTTAATCTTAAAGCATTGAAAAATTATGGGGGCAGTTCTGATCTTGCTTTGGCGCATGAATATTTGCAAAGTTTATCGGGTGATCAAGAACAAAAAGATGCAAAGCTTAACGAGTTATTTACTGCTGCATTTGACTTTGTAAACAAAGATGAAAATTGGTTGGCAATTTCTGAGCTTGCGAATTATATTCTTGATGGTCGTAAAAACATAATTTGCTGTGAAGACGTTATTGCTGTACTTGATGAGTCTGTAGATTACCACCATAAGCGTAGGAGGCATGGTGGAAGGCATCACGCTCAGGCAGAGTTATAGATACCTTTTTGATTAAGTGAGATTGCTCTTAGTAGGGAATGCCCTGTGAGTTTAATTAATTCATAACCATGAGGTTACTTGGTCAACTTTAAAATCTATAACGGATAGTATTATCTGTCGAGTGATTTTTTTATTTATTCTGTGTGGAAATTGGAGCGAAGTATAAGGCTCTTTGCTGTATTTTATAGTTATTTGTAAAAACGGCTTTCATATTAAAGACTCCTTTGAGCGTGTTAACTTGGTAATTAACCCGCTTTCAAAGGAGCTTTTTTTTAATAAAAAACAAGATGGTTTTTAACGGTCATTAAGATATATGATTATCTTTTTATGAATTAAAATCCTGTCCTGAATCATAGTGCTGTCTTGCAAGTCTTCCCTTTGAATTTGTTGCATATAACCCTGGATAGCATCTTCTGCTACCCGCGTTAACATTAAAAATTTACAGCCATTTTTTTTGATTTTCTGTAGCCTGTCCGGGTTTATCATCTGATCGTAACGTATTGCAAACGAAACCGTGTATTCACCGGCCTCAAATAGAATAAGCTTGCATTGTTCAAATGTCGCACCTGAAACCATCTGATCAAAAAACTCTGTGTACTGATCAAGTACTGAAAAACCGGAAAGACTGAGGTCGTGTATTTTTATATTAAAAGGATCACGGTCTTTTAGTATAAATTGACAATAACTGGGCTTTGAAACAGGTATTTTTACTCTATAGTACTCCCTGCGTTCCATCCAGAAAATTGTCTTGGGAATAGCCATGCTAAATAAGGTATCACCTTCATGGATGATTTTTTTTTAAATTGGTTCCGGTAAATGAAACTTTAATGCCGTTATATTGAGTTTCAAAAATCACTATACTGGCATCAGCTATTTTTTTATTTATATAATCCTTAGGGCCATAATCTAAAAATATTGTATTGTTTTCTTCATTGATACCCAGTAGTGTGGTGATATAAGAGTCATTGTTTTCCCCAAAACGAGCGCGTATCAGACACTTACTTTTTAATAATAAAAGTAAGTAACTGATGATGTGTCTTCGATTATGAATTGAGAAAGAGGATGCGTCGCTCATGTTCTTTTAAATGATATTTAGACCGTTAGTGTAATTTTTAATTAGCTGTCTAATTAGTGGTATGCTTGATTTTTTTATTAATTCTACTTGGCCAAAGACAAGGCGAACCATGGAAAACCACTCACCTCAAAACGAATTTTTTCCTTATCCTAGCGGTAGTCCATTACCCGACATTAATCAGTCGCACTGGTTTCGATCGCAAAGATTGATTATTTTTGTCATTGTCTTTTTGGTTGGTGCAACAGCGGGGCTGGCTTACACCTATAGTAGTCCGGCCATTTACAGCAGCACGGCAACGCTGTTAACTTTAGTGATGACTTCGATAGATCAGGAGGCTACTGTAGCAGATATTCAACATGTTGCTATTCAAAAACAAATTTTACTTGGCGATGAGGTTGTTTCAGAGACTTTGGTGCGACTGAAATCAGCTGCTGTAAACAATGCCTTGTTTCTGCTTGCTCCCTCCTATATCAGATGTTTACTTGATGTGGTGCCGGTTAACGAAACCAATTTGGTTGAAGCAAGGGCGGAGGGTTAATGTACGCCCGGCTTTGATTGATTAGTATTAGATGACCTTGTATCTTTTGGGCAGAAATTGCCTACGCCAAAATCGCGGTGATGCCGTTTTGCAGATGTGCCAGAGAACCGCCGGCCTGGTAGTTGAAGGTGATTTTTAATAAATTGCCTGCTTCTGCCTGGAGTGGCTTGGCAAGCGGCAAGATTAAATAATGATTTTGCCACTCGATAATAGAATGGTCAGTTAATGAAATTGACAGGATGTTTTTGGTAATAAAACGCAGCGCATTAACCTCGCCGTCTTGTTCGAGTTTAAAGATACCTTTCCAGCAGAATTGTTCGGATATTTTTTCAGAATAATCAATGGTGCTGTAAACCTGAGGTGGGCAAAATTCCAGGGTATCGTTATGTATTCCCCCGGGCTGTTGAAACTGAATGATTGGGGCATGAAAGCCGGTAAACCGCTGGATTTGTTGCAAGGGTTGGACAGCCATAATGACCGCTTCCGGTATAAATCGTGGTAATGAACCCCCAAAATGCTGGTTATAGCGATCTTTGAAGCTTTTGATTAGATGGATTTGTTTTTCGCGTAGCATTCCAGGATGAAGCATTTCGCAAATGACAATATCTACCGGTTCGGGTGGCAAATACTCGAAAGCATCAGCATGTACAAGCTCAATTTTCTCGCCACCATGATTAAGCTTTAGCAGGCGCCGGGCTTCTCTGATTAGCTCTGGGTTGAGTTCAACGCACCATATTTTGTCGGCTTTGGCGGCTGCAAACCAGGACAGAACGCCGGTGCCACCGCCTAAATCCAATACCTTGGCGCCCGGAAAAACGGCTTCGTCAATGGCTGCCTTAAAGGCGTTCATTCGATAGTCGTCCATTAACATGTGATGATGATATTGCAAGGGAATAAACTGTCCCAGATAACAATCTTCTTCGGGGTGTAGTGTCTGGTTTTTATCGGCATTTTCGATTAGGGGCACGATGCTTATCCTTTAGGTAAAAATAATTGCTTAAAAAGTGATTGCAAACAGTTGGATATTATTGGGTTTTTATCGCCGCATATTAACAAATAAACCGAGTGCTGTATAAAAGCTAAATTAATCCTTGGCTTAAACTAGAATTCTATAAAATATAGTTGTTGCTTATCTGCTGTGTCCGGTATCAAGCGGCCAAGGTAGTTCATTAATAGTTGCAACAAAGGGCTGAGGGAGATGAACAGGTTTGTTGGTTTAACATAGAGGTGTAAAAGCGGATCATGAGATTTATATTGATTTTATTGTTATGTTTACCCTGCTGGGTTAACGCGGAAGTCTACGAATGGCAGGATGCCGCTGGTAATAAACACTTTACTGATCATCCGGTTGCAGACGCTAAGATAGTTGACATAAAACCTGGCTATGACTTTTTCAGGGTTAAGACGGTTTACGATGGCGATACAGTGGAGCTGGAAGATGGCCGAAAAATCCGCTTTTTGGGTATTAATACCCCTGAGATTCAGCATCGGGATAAACCGGCTGAAGCCGGTGGCGACGAGGCAAAACGCTGGTTGCTGGAGCAACTGAGTAACAGCAGAGTGCGGCTGGAAATGAGCGCGGAAAAATCAGATAAATACGACAGAACGCTGGCGCACTTGTTCACCGAGAATAAACAGCATCTTAATCTGCAGTTGGTGGCTGAGGGTTTGGCATGGGTAAATATTTATCCGCCTAACCTGCTTTATGTCGATGAATTGGTTAAGGCCGAGCAGCACGCCGAACTTGCCAGGTTGGGTATTTGGGGACGACCCGAATATGCGGTTATACCGGTTAGCAGACTTACTGAAGCAGGACGTCCAGGCTGGACGCGGCTGGCAGGAAAGGTGGTTAATATTCGCACCACCCGTAAATGGGTTTTTCTGGAGTTTTCAGAGTTGTTCGATGCACGCATTGAAAACCAGTGGCTGGAATTGTTTCCTGATATAAATAGTTATTTGGGCAAAACCATTGAAGTACGCGGCTGGCTGAACAAGAGCAAAGGCCATTTGTCGATTTTAATACGTCATCCAAGTGCAATTAAATAGTCAGCTGCTGAGTTGCGCTGGCCCTTGGTTATTAGCAATCGCAGCATCAAGGTCATTTTTACTTTTTTCAACATTACACGACAACAGGAGATTAGGCATGCGTAAAACAATGATTAACCAGGCCAGTGAAGATACTTTATCTTTTGAATATAACTACATGGATCTGGAGCAGCTTGCCGAGGTGGAGTTTACCTCGGAGTGTCAGGAGCATCCTGTGGAGTCTGCCTTGTTGCTGAATGTAGATTCGTCCACCGGATGGAAAGCGGCAAGTAGCGGCGAGCAAACGATCCGTATCGTATTTGATCAGGCCTGCACTATTGAGCACATTGTGGTTATGATTGATGAGTTGGAACAGTCGCGCACCCAGGAATTTGTGCTGCTTTACTTACTGGATAACGAAACGGCTTACAGGGAAATTTTGCGCCAGCAATTTCATTTTAGCCCCCCTGGTACTACACAACAAATTGAGCATTATGAGGTTGGTCTTACTCTGGTAAAAGCGCTGGAATTAAGAATAATGCCTGATATTTGTGGGGGTGAAGCTCGCGCAACACTTAAACAGTTGCGTCTAGCTTAATTGCCGTTTCTAATACTTGGGCCGTACAAATTTTTATCCGTGTTAGTGAATAATAAAAATAATAAATAACGTTAGATTTTACTTAAACCAAAAGAGGAGAGGTAATTATGATGTTTCCAACATCTGCATCTGTGGTCATAGCATTATTGATGGGTATTGTAGGAGGCGCGTTCGTGATTTGGGAGTTGCGACGCGTTCTTGCCTATGATCAGGGTAATGAAACCATGCAAGCAATTGCCAAGGCAATTCAAGAAGGATCGGCAGCTTTTTTGTCGCGGGAGTATCGTGTCATCGCAATTTTTGTGGCCATAGTCGCTACGGTTATTTCTACTTTTTTACATTGGCAGACCGCACTTTGTTTTGTGGTGGGGGCAATTGCGTCGGCCAGTGCCGGTTATTTGGGGATGTATGTTGCGGTTCGCGCCAATGTGCGCACAGCGGCAGCAGCCAGTCATAATCTGCATGAAGGTTTAAGTGTTGCTTTTGGCAGCGGCTCGATTATGGGCATGGCGGTGGTCAGTTTCAGTTTGATCGGCATGACAATTTTGTTTTTGGTGTTTAACGGCAACCCCAATCAATTGACCTATATTACCGGTTTTGGTTTTGGGGCCAGCAGTATTGCACTGTTTGCAAGGGTTGGCGGTGGTATTTATACCAAAGCCGCTGATGTAGGGGCTGATTTGGTCGGTAAGGTCGAGCAGGGTATTCCTGAAGATGATCCGCGTAATCCTGCGGTTATTGCCGATAACGTGGGTGATAACGTGGGTGACGTTGCCGGTATGGGTGCAGATTTATTTGAAAGTTATAGCGGTTCCATTATTGCGGCGGCAACCCTGGGCGCGGCATTGGGGGCAAAATCTCCGGCTTTTATCGGGCTGCCTTTTCTGGTTGCGGCCGTCGGTATCATTTCTAGTCTTTTCGGGATTTATATGGTAACCGGTAAAGAATTAAAACATGCCGCCATTGCCGAGGGTTCCATTGTCGCCAGTATCTCCCGATTTATTGGGCAATACATAATAAAAGTTGACGAAAATGCCAGTTTGGAAGACTTGTTGAAAGTGCTGCGTCGTTCGGTTTGGGGAGCTTCTGCGGTCATTTTGGCGCTATCTTTATTTGCCATTTTGGTGTCAGGCGTCAGTTTTAATTATTGGCTGGTTATTCTGGTTGGCCTGGTGGCGGGTAATGCGATTGCTTATGTGACTGAATATTTTACCGCCTATACCGAAAAACCCACCCAAGGCATTGCCTACGCGACGCAGACCGGAGCAGCAACCACTATTATCCAGGGCCTGGCTGTTGGCATGATGAGTACCGTATTTCCCGTGTTGATAGTGTCGGCGGCTATCTTGCTGAGTATTTGGTTGGGCCATAAGGCAGATGGCACAATGGCTGCCGGTCTTTATGCGGTTGCTTTGGCCGGTGTCGGCATGCTAAGCACCCTGGGTGTTACCTTGGCGACTGACGCTTATGGACCTGTTGCCGATAATGCGGGCGGTATTGCCGAAATGAGCCACTTGTCTGAAGAAGTCCGTCAGCGCACTGATGCGCTTGATAGCTTGGGCAATACTACTGCTGCTACCGGCAAGGGCTTTGCGATTGGCTCTGCAATCTTAACAGCATTAGCTTTACTGGCCGCTTATGTGGAGGCGGCAAAAATTGAAAATTTGAATATCCTTGGCGCTACTATGTTACCGGGTATTCTGATTGGTGCGATGTTACCTTATCTTTTTTCCGCGTTAACCATGACGGCTGTGGCTAAAGCGGCTCATCAGATTGTTGTTGAAGTGCGTCGGCAGTTTCGTGAAATTCCCGGCTTGATGGACGGCACCGGGAAGCCGGATTACGCGACTTGTGTCGGTATCAGTACCGAAAGTGCTTTGCGTGAAATGATTTTGCCCGGCTCTCTGGCCGTTGTGGTGCCTTTGGTTGTCGGGCATGTTTTGGGTAAGGAAGCGTTGGCAGGTATGCTGGTTGGTACCATGTCGTCCGGTTTTTTACTGGCGGTGATGATGGCCAACGCTGGCGGTGCCTGGGACAATGCCAAAAAATGGATAGAAACCGGAGAATACGGCGGTAAAGGCTCCGACTGTCATAAAGCCGCAGTTGTCGGCGATACGGTTGGCGATCCGTTTAAAGACACCTCTGGCCCGGCTTTAAATATTTTAATCAAGTTAATGACTATCGTCAGTTTGGTCTTTGCCTCTTCATTCGGGTCAGGATGGTTTAACTTTTAATCAAAAGAGCGCGATGGTTTATCTGTGTTCGCAGATGATGACGTAATAATGGAACACGGATCACGCTGATTTAACGGATGCTCGCGGTTGAAATGAAAAAACCGTGTAAATCCGTCTAATCCGTCTAATCAGTGTTCTATTTGGTTATCTGCATTAAATTTTAAAATCCAGGCTATGAGGTTGATATGTTAAAACAACTGATTATTGTGTCGCTGTTTACTGTTTTGTCGGGCTGCGGTTATAACACGCTTCAGTCCAGTGACGAGGATATTAAAGCGACTTGGTCTGAAGTCCTGAATCAGTATCAGCGTCGCGCCGATTTGGTGCCAAATCTGGTCGGCGTGGTTAAAGGCTACGCCGCTCACGAAAAAGAGGTGTTGACCGAGGTCACTGAGGCGCGCGCCAAAGTCGGGTCGTTGCAGGCCACGCCGGAATTGGTTAATGATGAGCAGGCATTTCAAAAATTTATTGCTGCGCAGGGAAAAATGACCAGCGCAATATCGCGGTTACTTTTGGTGGCGGAAAATTACCCCCAATTAAAAGCGGATGGTTTATTTCGTGATTTACAGGCACAGCTGGAAGGCACTGAAAATCGTAT
>CAIKYI010000500.1 GCA_903831545.1 uncultured Methylobacter sp.
ATAGTAAACTAAGGTATGCCTTTCATGGTATCTGGATCCCGGCAATACCTGCAGGGATCACTAACCAATAAGTTTTCTATAGCCTTGAGAGAAACGGTATCCATAAAACTAAAACGATTCACACTATAATGGCAAATGAATATTTACCATGCCTCCAGAGCAAGGAACCTTAGATGAGCATTATTCGTCAAGACGATCTAATTCAGAGTATTGCCGACTCTCTGCAATATATTTCGTATTATCATCCGCTGGATTTTATCAAGGCCATGCACGAAGCCTATGAAAAAGAACAAAATCCCGCCGCAAAAGATGCCCTTGCCCAAATCCTGATTAATTCAAGAATGTGCGCCGAAGGGCATCGTCCAATTTGTCAGGATACTGGCATTGTGACGGTTTTTATAAAGATAGGCATGGATGTTAAATGGGATGCCACCATGGGTGTCGCAGACATGATTAACGAAGGCGTGCGGCGCGCTTACCTTAATCCGGATAATGTGTTGCGTGCCTCGATACTGTCTGATCCGGCAGGTTTGCGTATCAACACCAAAGATAATACCCCGGCGGTAATACATATGGAGGTGGTGCCCGGTAATACTGTTGACATTGAAATAGCCGCTAAAGGCGGAGGTTCCGAGGCCAAGGCAAAGTTTGCGATGCTCAATCCGTCGGACAGTATTGTTGACTGGGTTTTAAAAACTGTTCCAACTATGGGTGCAGGCTGGTGTCCGCCGGGTATTTTGGGCATTGGTATTGGTGGAACGGCCGAAAAAGCCATGTTAATGGCTAAACAGGCGTGTATGGGGTCTATTGATATTCAGGAATTAATGGCACGCGGCCCTTTAAGTGCACTTGAAGAACTGCGTTTGGAGTTATACGACAAGGTCAATGCTCTGGGTATCGGCGCTCAGGGTTTGGGGGGGCTTACTACAGTACTGGACATTAAAATCAATGATTATCCAACCCACGCCGCCAACAAACCCGTTGCGATTATCCCTAACTGCGCAGCAACCCGACATGTGCATTTTGTTCTAGATGGCACAGGGGCAGCAGAGTTTACGCCGCCACGCCTTGAAGACTGGCCTGAAATAACCTGGAATACAGGCGCAACAGCTCGCCGAGTTAATTTGGATACACTGACTAAACAGGATGTTGCAAGTTGGAAACCGGGAGAGACCTTATTGCTAGGGGGCACTATACTGACCGGCAGGGATGCGGCGCATAAGCGTATGGCTGAAATTTTTGCGCGCGGCGAAGCATTGCCGCAAAATGTAGATTTCACCAATAAGTTTATTTATTACGTGGGGCCGGTCGATCCGGTTCGCGGTGAAGTAGTTGGGCCGGCGGGACCAACTACTGCAACCCGAATGGATAAGTTTACTGAGTTGATGCTGGATAAAACAGGCTTGATTGGTATGATTGGTAAAGCTGAACGTGGCCCTGAAGGCATGACGGCCATTAAAAAACATAAAGCCGTTTATTTGATGGCGGTTGGTGGTGCTGCTTATCTGGTATCAAAGGCTATTCGCAAATCACGAGTTGTAGCGTTTGAAGACTTGGGTATGGAGGCTATACACGAGTTTGTCGTTGAAGATATGCCGGTCATGGTCGCTGTTGATACCCAGGGCGTTTCAGTGCATGATACTGCGCCAAAGTTCTGGCAAGCCAAAATTGGTAAAATACCTGTGGTACTTGATTAAAGTTAAACCGGATTGGTTTTAAAGAAAAATTGCGAAAAGCTAATCTAGGTCAGTCAAAGTAAAAATCATCAACATGCTTGAATTAATCTAAAAACGCCCCACTATGTGATGTTCCTGTCAGACAAAATCAGGATAATTTAGAATATTAGCAGTTTTGAATAAAAAAGAGATTAAAAAACAAAGTATTGATTTGTGTTGATTTGTAATTGCAGTTATCTTAATCAATAGTTATTAAATAATAAGGAGAAATCGGATGTCAAAAGGTCAAAATTTACAGGATAATTTTTTAAATGCTCTCAGAAAAGAGCATACTCCTGTTTCAATTTTCCTTGTTAACGGAATAAAGTTACAAGGTAAAGTCGACTCGTTTGATCAGTATGTGGTGATGCTGATAAATACCTCAAGTCAAATGGTTTATAAGCAC
>CAIKYI010000501.1 GCA_903831545.1 uncultured Methylobacter sp.
CCTTGCCATGATTAAGCGCTTGTGCAGCCAGACTCGCGCCAGCCTGAATCGTGACTTGCTTAGTGCTTTGTTTGTCGCCAATAGCGATAATCCCGCCGCCCGCAGCTCCCGACGCATTCAGTACTGCATTGCTGTTAACCTGTATCTGTTCACCGCTGACGGTGATTTTTCCACCTTGTAAGGTATGATCGCCATTAGCTGTCTGCCCGCTGACATCCAGCGTGCCTCCGACCTGCACCACACCGTTGTCGCCACCCGACAACACGATAACGCCATTTTTTTCCACCAAGCCGCGCGCTTCGATTACCCCTTCATTATTGATGACGGTTTTTAGCAGTTGCGAGGCGGATTGCGCTGTCATAATCACCTGTCCGCCATCGGCTTGAATGATGCCTGCGTTTTTTATCTCGGCGTTAAGCGCGGCCTCCGTCACCTTAACTTCCACCAAACCATCGCCTTTCATGTCGAGATCAATGGTTTTTCCTGCCGCCAATACCGTCGTGCCTTGTGGCGTATTGATGCTGCCGGTGTTGGTAAGCTGCTCGCCGATCAAGGCAACCACACCGCCCTTGGCCGTGGTAATTTTCCCCTCATTACTTACGCCGCCCTTGGCATGGTCTTGAGTAAAATGCAGTTTGCCGTTTAAAAAATCGGCGTCGCTGAGTGAATGGGTGCTGGCAATCAGACCGCCCACATCGACTTGGGCGGTCTTGCTAAAAACCACGCCATTGGGATTGATCAAGTAAACCTGGCCATTGGCGTTGAGCTGACCCTCTATCATGCTGGGATCTTGCCCAACGACACGATTAAGCTGGACTGAGCTGGCGTTGGGTTGTTGAATAGTGACGCTCTCATGTGCGCCTATCGAATAGCCTTGCCAATTGATTATGGCATTTTGACTGCTTTGATTGATTTGCAGATGTCCGGCTGCCGGAGTGGTGACACTGGCCGATCCGGCGACCAGTTCATTGCCGGAGGGCAAGGCAAAACTGACCGAGGTATACAAGGCTAGCAGAGGAAGAACCAAGATATTGCGCCGTATTGAACCGCGTTTTTTGCCGCGTTTGGCGAGCTCTGACACCACTACCCAAGCACCTAAGCGCATATTCCAGATGAGCTGGTAAGTGTTGTTATTCATAAGCCATATCAGTTATCGATAAAAAAGTTAAGTTGCTTAAAAATCCATTGAAGCAAAATGATCAATAGCTTGAAGTAAAAATGAAAAACAGCATCCCGAGTCAGTTGTCTGATACTAACCCGATTCATCCTCGAATCATAAGTAAATATACTTATCTGCGTAGATAGTCTATTTTTTCGCAAAAAATCATATTACTATGCAACCAGAAGCTAAAGCAGGTGGGTTTAAGTTACGGACTGGAAGTTCGAATACGCATTGACTTTACAATGCTTCTTGATCACACTCAATCTAGCATTATATCGAGTTCTGCTAACAATACTGGCACCCTTTAGCAGCACCTGCATCTGCATCTGCCCCAGGGTCTTCTGGATATAAAATAGGACCAAAACAACGGAAGAGAGTCTTTTCAATAGGATTGCAGGGCTAAAGTTAACCGACTGAAGTAGGCATTAAGATTTACGGTCAATTAGTCATACCCACATAAGCGGTTACTTTTGATAGGACGTGTCATGTCCACTGCCAAGCCGTCACAGAGTGGCATGCGCCACTCCTGATGTGATTTTTTGGCTAATTTATCCCAATTTTTAGGTTTTTTTACAATATATAAAAAACGACAGGCACAAAAAAACCGCTGTTAAGCGGTTGATTTTGTGCCTTTCTTTTGGAGGCTGCGGGCGGAATCGAACCGCC
>CAIKYI010000502.1 GCA_903831545.1 uncultured Methylobacter sp.
ACCGCAAATACCGATCAATGCATCATGCTCTTCCTTGTGACGAGCATATCCGGCATAATTTTTTGCCAACATTTCTTTTTCTTCATGGGCAAAATGATCGACGACATAGGCAATCAAATCATCCAGTTGAGCGCCTATTGCAGAACGCTCTGCACCGGAGGTTGCCATTTCATACAGTTTATTAAGTTTGTCAAACAAAATTTTATGCTCATCATCCGCAAAGCCAACATTTGTGCCGTACTGACCAGCTGTCCACGTAATTAAAGCCATAATGCATCTCCAAATAGTTTTTATTATTGAATATTTACCGCATAATTATTATGGATTATATCCCTTACAAAATCTATTTAATTTCACTATAAACCAACTTAGTTCGCTGCCTAACAATAATCTTATTTTATTTAACCCCGAATGATGATATAGCCAAAGCCGAACATCATTCCTGTTAATGCAACTTTGCCAAAAAGGCAGCATCAATCAAACAGCCTCCAATTTCCGAGCGCTCCATCAAGTCCTGTTCGAAATCCCGGTATGTGGATAATTGAAATGCAATACGCGTGATCTTGCCGCCGGAAAATTCAAACTCCATCGCACCACCTTTAACACGCGAACCGCCTTCCTTAGTCACAAACAATAACAGCCCGGAATTAGCTGTATATTTCCCCAAACCATCTGGAACCGGACGCGCGCAACTCAGTTCGTTTATCGACAACCCTATAAAGACCTGCGCCAACTGCCGCGCACTAACGATAACGCCCTCGCCAGGAATAGCTGCCGACGCAGGCGCCACCAATGGTGTAACGGGCACAACCGGAGTAATTGACGCATCAACCTGGACAGACACTGGCATTACCGGAGGGCTCAGTAAAGCTTCCAAACCAAAATCGCCTAGATGATTTTGCAGCAACACACTGCCGTCGCCATTTTTTGCGGTATTTAACAATGGAAACAACTGCTGTTCCATTTCCGCCTTATTAGGATTTTTCAGTACTGCAAGCAACTGGCGCTCAATCGATTTGAGCGGTATAAACAACTGCTCTTTTTTCTGGCTCGCATCCCCCATCTGATCCCAATCCGTCGGTGTATTAACCGGCAATCCCATCGCCTTCATCACAGCATAATCATCGGCCGCCAAACAGTCAGCAAAGTTTTTTGTGCGATAAGCTTCCAGTACTTTGGGACGCATGCCCTCACTCTGGGTCTTTTGTCTTGTAATATTATAGTTATTCCAGTCGGCATTTTTAGCCAGGAAATAATAAATCACTGCATTGCGATCAAATTTATTGAATCCCAAATCCTTCATGACCAGCTTCAATTTCCGGCATTCTCCCTCAACTTCCTTGTAGTTATTCCAGTCAGGTTTTAAATTAGGCTTTTCCGGATGTTTCGATTGTTCAATCAACTGCGGAAGATTGATGTCACCGGCCGCCGATTTTATCGGCACATAACCTATTTCTTGAAATGACAAATCGCGCGCATCGGGAATGCCATCAGCCGTGGTCTTTAACAACAAAGAAGACAAAATTTCCGGATAAATCTTTAGCTCACCTAACTGTTTGGTATCCGAACTAAATACATCGAGTCCGCCTTCCGCCACATCATAAACTTTAAACACTGCCTGATTAAGCGTTCCAGTCTTACCTGAAAAAACCGTAGCGGCAGGCAGAGAATGAGACTCCGAGCTATGCTTGACCGATTGATGAGACAC
>CAIKYI010000503.1 GCA_903831545.1 uncultured Methylobacter sp.
AGTAAAAATCGACGAGTTGTGTAGATACCTATGATTCATGGCTCTGGATTTGCTACGCATTCTAACGGGTTCGGCATTCATGACGGAATTTTTAGCAATGGCTTAAGCATCTTGCTAATCAGGTCATGTTTTGTAAATTGACTTTTATAACAATGAGAACCGATTTATAAATAAAAAATAGTCTCATTTTTCGAGTAATAGATGCAGAATATGTTGTATAAATGTATTAGTTGTATTTTTATCAATACCGGCATCTGGATTTAATATTTATGGGCTAGAAAGATGATTGTTTTGGCCGGATAACTAAAGTGATATAACTAAAAATAACCAAAAAACATGAAAATTTTACATATATTAGATCACTCTATTCCCTTGCACAGCGGCTATACTTTTCGAACCCTGGCCATTTTGGAGCAACAACGAAAGTTGGGTTGGCAAACTTTTCACGTTACTTCAGCCAAACACCATATTGCAACCGCGCCTATTGAAGAAATAGATGGCTTTACTTTTTATCGTTCAGAAACGCCTGAAGGCTTGATGGCAAATACGCCGATTCTTGAACAGTGGGCGATTGTACAATCACTTTCAAAACGTCTTGATGAAATTATCCCAGAGTTAAAGCCCGATGTGCTTCATGCTCATTCACCCGCATTAAATGGCCTGGCGGCCATTCAAGCAGCCAAGAGGCACAATATTCCTTTAGTGTATGAATGTCGTGCCTTTTGGGAAGATGCAGCCGTTGATCATGGAACGACCAGCGAAAACAGTCTGCGCTATTACGTTACCAAAATGCTGGAAACGCATGTCTTTAAAAAAGCGTCTGCGATAACAACAATTTGTGAGGGCTTACGTTCGGATATAGTTACCCGGGGTATTCCCGCAGAAAAAATCACAGTTATTCCCAATGCCGTCGATATAGAAAAGTTTACCTATGGAGTAGCTCCCGACCAAAACTTAAGAACTGAGCTGGGCTTGCAAAATAAAATTGTTCTGGGTTTTATCGGATCTTTTTATGCCTATGAAGGTATCCCATTATTACTGGAAGCCTTGCCAAAGATCATCGAAAAACAGCCGGAAACACGATTGTTACTGGTAGGCGGTGGCCCCCAAGAACAACTGATTAAACAAAAAACAACAGAACTAGGCCTCGATGCTTATGTGATTTTTACCGGTCGTGTAGCCCATAATCTTGTGCAAGACTACTACAATCAAGTTGATATATTTGTTTATCCGCGATTATCCATGCGCCTCACCGATTTGGTTACGCCTTTAAAACCGCTGGAAGCAATGGCACAAGGACGCTTGGTCGTTGCTTCTGATGTGGGTGGTCATAAAGAATTGATACGAGATAATGAAACCGGTTGTCTGTTTAAAGCAAATGACTCAGAAGCTTTGGCGACAACCGTGTTAAATTTATTAAATCAACCGCAGCGCTGGGAAGAGTTAAGGCAAGCAGGGCGTCTCTATGTAGAACAAGAAAGGAACTGGACTAAGAGCGTCAGTTACTATAAAAACATTTACGCTCAATTGGTTAAATAATCTCAAAATTATATTTTAGGAAGAAAAATGAAAGTAACGATTTTTGGTTCTGGTTATGTAGGTTTGGTAACAGGCGTTTGTTTAGCCGAGGTGGGTAATGACGTTGTTTGTATCGATATTGACCAGGATAAAATCGATAACTTAAAAAAAGGCATTATTCCTATTTATGAACCTGGCTTGGCGGCATTGGTCGTAGAAAATCAACAGGCTGGCCGTTTAAAGTTCACTACTAATATCCAAGAAGCCGTAAGTCATGGCACTTTTCAATTCATCGCCGTGGGCACACCTCCTGATGAAGACGGCGCAGCAGATTTGCAATATGTTTTAGCTGTCGCAAAATCAATTGCTGAAAACATGACTGAATATCGCATTGTTGTTGATAAATCGACAGTACCGGTTGGCACCGCTGATAAGGTCAAGGAAGTCATGCTTGAAGTGCTGCAAGAACGGGGCGTGGAAATTGATTTCGATGTGGTTTCAAATCCGGAGTTTTTAAAAGAAGGCGCTGCGATTACCGATTTTATGAAGCCGGATCGCATTGTCGTAGGTACTGATAATCCCAGAACTGCAGAATTATTAAAAGCGCTTTATGCGCCGTTCAATCGCAGCCATGAACGCGTCATTATCATGGATATTCGTTCAGCCGAATTAACCAAATATGCGGCTAATGCCATGTTGGCAACCAAAATAAGCTTTATGAATGAGTTGGCTAACCTTGCCGAATTATTAGGTGCCGATATTGAACATGTCAGAAACGGCATAGGCTCTGATTCCCGGATTGGTTATTCTTTTATTTATCCCGGTTGCGGTTATGGCGGCTCTTGTTTTCCTAAAGATGTTAAAGCATTGGAACGCACGGCTCAACAGGTTGGCTATAAGGCAGAATTGCTTAGTGCTGTAGAAAATGTCAATGATCGACAAAAACAGGTTATTTTTAATAAAGTGCTCCAGCATTATAACGGCGATGTTAAAGGCAAGGTGTTTGCGCTGTGGGGCTTATCCTTCAAGCCAAAAACAGACGATATGCGCGAAGCGCCAAGTCGAGTCATCCTGGAGGCGCTAATTAATGCAGGGGCAACAGTGCAAGCTTTTGACCCGGAAGCCATGGAAGAAGCACATCGGCTTTATGGTAATAATGCTGGCTTGACCTTGGTTGAAACAGCCAACGATGCATTGCAGGGTGCAAATGCCTTAATCGTAGTGACCGAATGGAAAAACTTTTGGAGCCCTGATTTTGAGTATATCAAGAACAGTTTAAAAGACACTGTAATATTTGACGGAAGAAACTTGTATCAGCCTGGCTTACTTAAAAAGCAGGGCATTACTTATTATGGCATTGGACGTAAGTAATCTGTTTAAGTCATGAGCCAGCCGAAACTAATCGTTTTTTCATCTTTATTTCCCAGTAATAAACGTCCCGCTGCGGGCGTATTTATAAGAGAAAGGATGTTTCGTGTTGCGCAACAAATTCCTGTCATTATTGTTTCGCCTGTGCCGTGGTTTCCTTTTCAGGGAGTTATCAGATATTGGCGGCCACACTTTAGGCCTCAGCCTGATAAATATGAAGTACAAGATGGAATACGGGTTTATTTTCCCCGTTTCTTGTCGATTCCAGGTTTTTTTAAATCATGGGATGGTTTTTTTATGGCATTGGGTAGTTTGCCTACATTGCTTAAACTTGGAAAAGACTTCAATATTATTGATGCGCACTTTGCCTATCCTGATGGTTATGCGGCAACTTTGCTTGGAAAGTGGCTAAAAATACCAGTTACTATTACCTTGCGAGGCACAGAAGTGCCGCTATCCAAAATGCATGGACGTAAAGTAAGACTTTTAAAAGCACTAAAAAATGCTGCACGAGTTTTTTCAGTATCCGATTCACTTAAACAACATGTTGTTTCTTTGGGCGCTGAACAAGATAAAATTCGTGTGGTAGGTAATGGTATTGATATAAAAAAGTTTTATTCGCTTGATAAAACCACTGCCAGAGCTGATTTAAATATACCGGAGCATGCACAGGTTTTGGTTTCTGTGGGTGGCTTG
>CAIKYI010000504.1 GCA_903831545.1 uncultured Methylobacter sp.
GCTTTGCTCTGATCCATTACTTGATGAATATGACCATGAGTTATTGCTTTAACCTGTGAATATTTATCAGCGATTGCCAATAAGTCAAACCTGTTTTCAATGATCATGGTATCCATCCAGGGACTTTTTGTCTCCAGACAATGATGATGCATTGCAATCAGTACATTCAGCTTTGGATGCTCCTTTAAGCACTCTTCAAGGAAGCCTAGCTCCTCATTTAACAAGCGTCCACCCGCTTCACCGGGTATCTGCGTATTTAAGCCAATCAATTGCCATTGATTAAATAAAACTTGCTTTGAGCAGTTAATCTGGGCGGTATTAAAAACCTGTTGCATCAATTCGTAATCATCATGATTGCCCGGCAGGCATAGACATGGCACTGTATAAGCCTCAATACGAGACAAGATACGCCGGTAACTTGCAAGACAAGGATCTTGAGCCAAGTCACCGGAAAGCAGAATCAAATCAAAATGCCGTTCAACATCGCTCATAGCCTGGTCAAGACAGGCTTTAAAGTAATATTCGGTATCAATCCCAAGGAGCTTATCTTTCGGTGAGTACAGAATATGCAAATCAGATAATTGCAGTATTGTTAATCGGGTCATGAAAGATTTCAGCTGATGTCTTTACAAAGAATTTTAGAATTTCTCTGCGGGTTATATAAAACCTTGAGTTGCTCAGGAAGCTCGGAAATCCCGGACGATAAAAAACCCCGCTCAATAAACCAGTGCATGGTTTGGGTAGATAGTACGAATAATTTTTCAAGCCTAAGCTGTTTCGCTTTTAAATAAACATAGTCAAGCATACGATTACCGCGACGCGACCCTTGATAATCGGCATGTACGGCAAGGCAGGCAATAGCACCAAAATGATTTTGCTCATTAGGATGCAAGGCAGTACAGCCAATGATCAATCCATCACGCTCAATAACAATATAGTCGGCAATTTCCATTTCGATTTTTTCCCGTGAGCGTTTGGCCAAGATACCTTGTAACTCCAAAGGCTTGATCAACTCCAAAATGCCACCGATGTCATTCAACGTAGCGGGACGTAATTCTTCAAATGCGGTTGCGCTAATCAGGGTACCGATGCCATCGCGGCTAAACAATTCGAGCAACAGTGCGCCGTTAATGGTTCTGTCAATCAAATGGACGCGATCAATACCGGCTTGACAGCTTTGCATTGCTGCTTTAAGCGGTAAACTGATTTGAGTGGATAATTCCGGATATTGCTGCAAGAAAGCATCGGCTTCGACGGTAGTCATTTGCTGAATTTTTTCGCCGTTATCGGGATTGCAGCAACTTTTCTCGGTTAACAAAACCAGTTTTTCGGCTTTTAACGCAATCGAAACCGCCATAGCTACTTGTTCGGCGGACAGATTAAAGATTTCTCCACTCGGTGAATAACCGACCGGCGAAATTAACACCACATTATCCTGATCAAGCTGCTGATGAATAGCGGCGCTGTCGATTCGACGAACTTCTCCAGTATGGCAGTAATCAATACCGTCAATTACGCCTATCGGTTTGGCGACCACAAAATTGCCCGAAGCCACCTTGATCTTTGCCCCTGCCATCGGCGAATTAGCCAGCCCCATTGACAACAGCGCTTCAATTTCCACGCGTACCAAGCCAGCCGCTTCCTTAACGCATTGCAGCGCCACCTCGTCGGTAATACGCAGGTTGTTATGGAAACAGGCTGGAACGCCCAGCTTGGCCAGGCGCTGATCAATCTGCGGGCGAATACCATGCACCAGAACCAGGCGTATGCCCAGACTGTTCAACAACGCGAAATCATGAACATGGTGCTCAAAATCATCGGCCAGCACCGCTTCGCCGCCAAAGAAAATGACAAAAGTTTTGTTGCGGTGGGCGTGAATGTAAGGAGATGAGTCCCTAAACCAGCTGACGAATGATTTTTGTTGTTCCATTGTTATTTGATTATGTGTACAGCTTTCGTTTGACTCTCCATTGCTGCACTGGTTTTTCAACAAACACATAAGATATGTAAGCTATCCCAATGGACATAAGCAGAATGATGAAAACTTTCAGTCCGTGAGGCAGGAAGTCAACATAGTGAAAGTAAGTAAGTCTTGTCATCAGAATAATTGGTATACGATGCCAGAGATATAGGCTAAAGCTAATCATCCCAACAAAAACAAAAATACGTGAATCAAGTATTCTTCTCATAATCCCTGAACCTAGAAGCATAAACAGAATCATGAGCGCCCAAAGTAAAGCATAGAGCGAGTTTTCCTCGACTTCTACAATCGGTACCATTTTGCCCGTAAGCATCAAATATACGGACGGGATCAGGCACAGAAGGATAGTAAAACACAGCCAAGCCAGAATCTCATACAAAACCTGATAAGATTTACCTATTGGTAAAGTATCTATGTCATTGTATCGTATGAAAGCCAATAGGATTCCTGTGAGGAACACACCTATAAACGGGAATGTGTTGATGCCACCATCTACAACAGGAAATAGCCAATAAGCAATCAAGATTCCAAGACTTAGCACTACTATGGACATCATCCTACGATTTTGTAGCAGAACTGCGTTTAAGACCAGCAATAGCGGTAACAGTAAATAAAACTTGAATTCAACTGGAATAGTCCAGAGAACATCCTCACCCTTTCTCATGAGTAAATGCTCATACAATGAATCCAAGGGCATCAGTACTGGCATATCCCTTAAGATTGGTGCAACTCGCCATACGAGCGGCATTAGATGGAGATAATTTGTAGTTAGGGAGAAAAACAGCACAACTAAAAAAAGCGGCCATATCCGGAGAACACGAGCCTCGAAATATGACAACCACCGTTTTGGGCTAAGGATTAACCCCGGTGCCCAACTTAGAACCTGGGATGATAGCAGAAAAGAACTAAGCACAAAAAATAAGATAACACCACTTCTACCTGCTCCGCGAAAGTCTGCACCAGGGAAAATATTATAGCCCCAATTTGACATGTGAGTCAGTAATACAAGGGTAGCTGCGACTCCTCGTAACCCATCAAGTCCTGATATTTTTGACATAGATTTACTCATATTGATTGCATCCACAAGATCAATGAATTCAAGTCTAACCTGATTTTAGGTTTATTGTAATTTGCTTGTTCCCAAGCGAAACCATATAGCGAATTAATATAATTGAAGCATGTAGGAGGGTAGAACGCAGTGAAACCCATCTTGTTTATGGTATTGATGGGTTTCGCTACCGCTCTACCCATCCTACATCTACATCAATCCAACAAATCCGTAACCGCCCCCAAGGAAGCAGAACTGACCAGCTTGGCATACTTGGCCAACACGCCCCGGGTATAACGCGGCTCAGGTTGTGACCATTTTCCAAGACGACGGGCGATTTCGTCATCATTGACGTGCAGCTTCAGTTCGTTGGTTTCCGCATCTATAGTGATGGTGTCGCCATTTTCGACGATCGCCAGCGCACCGCCAACGTATGCTTCAGGCGTAATGTGCCCGACCACGAAACCATGGGTACCGCCGGAAAAACGGCCATCGGTAATTAACGCAACTTCCTTGCCCAATCCTTTGCCCATGACCGCCGAGGTTGGCGACAACATTTCGCGCATGCCGGGGCCGCCTTTGGGGCCTTCGTAACGGATAACTATCACGTCACCTTTGACGATGTCGCCATTCAAAATACTTTGTAATGCCTGTTCTTCTGCATCGAATACTTTGGCCGTGCCGGTAAACACCAGACCTTCTTTACCGGTGATTTTGGCAACCGCACCGCCTGAAGCCAGATTGCCGTAAAGAATAACCAAATGGCTGTCTTTTTTGATCGGGTTATCCAGCGAGTGAATCACATCCTGTTCTTCTGGATACGGCTGAACACCAGCCAAGTTTTCCGCCAAGGTTTTGCCGGTCACGGTTAAACAATCGCCATGCAATAAGCCTTTATCCAGCAGGATTTTCATCAGCGGTTGAATACCGCCAATTTCAATGAGCTCGGTCATTAAATAACGACCGCTGGGTTTTAAGTCGGCTAGCATCGGCACGCGTTTGCCAATACGGGTAAAGTCATCAAGTGTAATATCGACACCGGTTGAATTGGCCATTGCCAGGATGTGTAATACGGCATTGGTAGAACCACCCAGCGCAATAACAACAGTGATGGCATTCTCAAATGCGGCTTTGGTCATGATGTCGCGTGGCTTGATGTCCTTTTTCAATAATTCCAAAACCGCAGCGCCAGCGCGTTCGCAATCCAGACGTTTGTCATTTGATATGGCTGCTTGCGCGGAGCTGTTCGGCAAGCTCATGCCCAAGGCTTCAATAGCAGATGCCATGGTATTAGCCGTGTACATGCCGCCGCAGGAGCCAGCGCCTGGAATGGCTTTGGCTTCAATTTCGGCCAGTTCGGCATCATCAATCTGGTTATTGGCACGGGCGCCAACCGCTTCAAAGACCGAAACCACATCCAGTTTTTTGTCTTTGTGACAGCCGGGCATGATGGTGCCACCATAGACGAACACACTGGGACGGTTCAAGCGAGCTATCGCCATCATGCAACCCGGCATGTTTTTATCGCAACCGCCGATCGCCACGATGCCGTCAAAGCCCTGGCAACCAACCACAGTTTCAATGGAGTCGGCAATCACTTCGCGGGATACCAGCGAATATTTCATGCCCTCGGTACCCATGGAAATGCCGTCGGATATTGTAATGGTGTTAAAAATGACCGCTTTACCCTCGGCATTGTTGACGCCAACAGCAGCCGCATCGGCCAGCTTGTTAATGTGCATATTACAGGGCGTAACCATACTCCAGGTTGAAGCAATGCCTATTTGCGGCTTTTTAAAA
>CAIKYI010000505.1 GCA_903831545.1 uncultured Methylobacter sp.
CAATGCGGTCAAGGGCGGCGGTCGTGAAGTGGGAACTGTCTGCTTGCAACTGCTCCGGATAGGTTGTTGCCGCCATAAATATATTAGGATTATTGATAGGGTTACGCGCGTACTGGCTTAATCGTGTAACGCGTTACGACCAGTTTTGTATGTTTCTGGCAATAATGGGGATTGGTCTGTTTACCTATTATCAAGGCCGCTCCCATGATCTCACCCTCCCTGCGGTAATCTGGGTGCCACTAATTCTGCTTTGTTCATTTTGTGACCGTATTTTACGTTGTTACCGTGTTGGAATGTTATCATGGAAACCAACACTGCTGGTTTTGCCGGTTATCATACTATTATCCTTATCTGTGGCAACGCCAATCATGCGCTATGACCGTATCGCCACTGGTATGAAAAATACCTGGAACGGCATCGTTAATATCGGGAACCTGAATCCGACCGAAGATAGGGTTCGTTTCATCCTCGGATGCGCCGGAAGCAGGCAGGAAGTCAACATTTACGGTGAAAATCAAGGGATATATTATGCGGAAACTGGTCTCAGGGCGGGCATTCCAAATTTCAATCGAATTTATTTAGTCATGATTAAAGATAAAATACAAATATTCCGGGAACTGGAACAGTCGAAACTGCCGCTTTTTGTTTCAGTCCGCCAGGGCAATCTGCCGGACTTACCCCCGCCAATTTTAATAAATTACCGGCTCAATGCCGTCAGTCCGGATAAAACAATCTTCTTTTTTGAGCCATTAACTGCTACGATGAAATAATAGTTTGTTCCATCAGCGCAGTTAGTTTATAGCGTTATTTTGCGGGGTTGTTATTCAATGGTTTTGCTATCAATGGCACAAATTCAGATTTCATAACTCCGTCATTTATTTTCCAAAGTCGAAAGCCAAGTGGTTTGCCGTCAAAATTTTTTGAGGTTGTTTCGCAACTGGCAAACATAATTCCGTCATATTCAACATTGCGGGTTTTGTGAGTATGTCCGTGCAACACGGCAATCACTCCGGAAGCCTTAAAAAGATTGAAGAATCTCTCTCTCTCGTTGCGCGGAAAATTAAAATATGCATCTGATTCGTCAAACTTATCTATGAATAAGGGATGGTGCATAACAATAATTACCGGCAGGTTTTTACTCTTAAAATCGGCAAGCGTTTTATTCAGCCAGTTTTCCTGCTCTTTTGAATATGGCACAAGAGAATTTTTAATAATTGTTGAATTGATAAAAACAAAAGCATAGCCGTTAATTTCTCGATAATAATAGTCCGGGCCGCATTCTTTGCGATAATTAATAACGGAATTGGCATTATTAATATCATGATTGCCAGGCACACAGTAACAAGGTTTTGTTAATCCGCTCTTTATACGATTAAATTCCTGATAGGCTTCCGGGGATATTTTATTGACCAGATCGCCACAAATAATAATCATTTGAGCATCGGTTTTATTAGCCAAGTCAACGGCTTGCGTAAAATTATCAACATCTTCAGAAAACTTAGTCATACCAAGTTGAGGATCAGTCATCTGTATGAAGACCAAGGGGCGTTGAGTATTCGATTCCGCGTAACTGTTTATGGACAGGGAGATACAACACGCCAATAAAAACGTACTGACGCTTTTGCAACACGAAATCCTAATTCGCCGCGAGAACCATGAGAACATAAC
>CAIKYI010000506.1 GCA_903831545.1 uncultured Methylobacter sp.
GTGTATCTATGTAATGGTATGCATCGCAAAAAGAATGTAGCGTTCAAGTCTAACACAATCAATCTCTTAGTAACTCATTAATGCCGGTTTTGCTACGGGTTTTCTCATCAACCTGCTTGATAATCACTGCGCAATACAAGCTGTACAAGCCATCCGCAGAAGGCAGGTTACCGGGAACCACAACCGAACCGGCAGGAACGCGGCCATAGCCGATTTCACCGGTCATACGGTTATAGATTTTAGTGCTTTGGCCAATGTAAACGCCCATGGAAATAACCGAGCCTTCTTCAACGACAACGCCTTCGACGATCTCGGAACGTGCGCCGATAAAACAGTTGTCTTCAATGATGGTTGGACCGGCTTGCAAAGGTTCCAAAACCCCACCGATACCGACGCCGCCGGAAAGATGCACGTTCTTGCCAATTTGTGCGCAAGAACCGACGCTGGCCCAGGTATCGACCATAGTGCCACTGTCGACATAGCCACCGATGTTAACAAACGAAGGCATTAATACGGCGCCGGGAGCAACATAAGCTCCATGACGGACGATAGCATTCGGTACCACGCGTATGCCGGATTTTGCAAAGTCCTCCGGTGAGTAAGTGCCAAATTTTGCTTCAACCTTGTCGTAATAACGGCTGTTGCCGCCTTCCATGACGCGGTTTTCGTTGATTCTGAAAGACAGTAAAACCGCTTTTTTCAACCATTGATTGACGACCCAATCGCCGGAAGTTTTTTCAGCGACACGGGCTTTGCCGCTGTCCAGCAGGTTTATCGCAGTTTCAACGGCATTGCGCACTTCGATGGAAACAGTGGCAGGTGAAATATCGGCGCGTTGTTCAAAGGCTTCGTTAATGATTTTTTCTAGTTGTTGCATGATTTCTTTTTATAAAGAGTTAAGGAAAGTTTTTATACGTTGGGCTGCTTCGATGCATTCCGCTAGCGGCGCAACCAAAGCAATTCGGACGTGGTTAAGGCCAGGATTGATCCCTTTAAATTCACGGGATAAATAACTGCCAGGCAGAACGGTGATGTTCTGTTGGGCAAACAGTTGCTGCGCAAATTCGGTGTCTGAAATCGGTGTTTTCAACCAGACATAAAAACTGGCAGGGGGTTTGCTGACAACGCAAACTTCAGAAAGAATATTGATAAAGGCCGAGAATTTTTCACGGTATAAACAACGGTTTTCAAGAACGTGGCGCTCATCTTTCCAGGCATGAATGCTGGCATGTTGGGTAGGCAAGGGCATAGCGCAACCGTGATAAGTACGGTATTGAAAATAATCTTTCAATAGATCGGCATCGCCGGCTACAAAGCCTGAGCGCAAACCCGGTGCGTTGGAACGCTTTGATAAGCTATGGAAAATAACACAACGCTTAAAACTTGTATTGCCCATGTTGTAGGCGGTTTGCAGCAAGCCTTGTGGCGGATTGCTTTCGTCGTCGTAAATTTCGCTGTAACACTCGTCGGAAGCGATCACAAAATCATATTTCTCTGCCAGGATGAGCAGCTTTTCCTGGCTGACCTGATCCATCACCGAACCGGTCGGGTTGCCGGGAGAACAGATATAAATCAGCTGGCAGCGTTGCCAAATCACTTCTGGCACCGTAGCAAAATCCGGCAAATAATCGGACTCTTCCAATGTGTTCAGAAAATAGGGCTCGGCGCCAGCCAGCAAGGCCGCGCCTTCATAAATCTGGTAAAACGGATTGGGCATGATGACGATAGGCTTGGCATCGCTAGTATCAATAAGGCATTGGGCGAAAGAAAACAGGGCCTCGCGAGTGCCGTTGACA
>CAIKYI010000507.1 GCA_903831545.1 uncultured Methylobacter sp.
CCCGTTAACAAGGACTTACAAGATAGAGTTCTAAATGGTACTCAGCCTATTACTTGTCGCCCAGCCGATTTAATAGAACCGGAAATGGATAAATTGATCGCCGAAGTCATAGAAAAAGCTAAAGTTGAAGGGGTAAAACTCGCTGCAAACATCGAAGAGGATGCATTAATTAACGGCATGTTTGCTCAAGTTGGCTGGAAGTTTCTTGCTAATCGTGGTAATCCAGGTGCATTTGAAGCAGGTCCTGATGCAAAGGCCTTTGCAATGGCAAATAATGCGGCTAAAACAGTGGCTGTTGAGGGTGGATCTGAAAGGTATACCGTCAATGTGGATGGTAGGAATTTTAATGTTACTGTCGGTCCCGTTGGCTCAGCACTAACAATTCAACCTGTTATTCCCGAACAAACTTCGCTGGCGCCAGTCAGTATTAGTGGTTCAGTTGTTTATGCGCCAATGGCTGGTAATATACTTAAAATACTGGTTGAGGTTGGCAGTGTTGTTGAGGAAGGCGAGATTGTTGTTATCATGGAAGCTATGAAAATGGAAACGGAAGTGCGGTCTAAATATGCAGGTACCGTAACGGCTGTTAATATCAAGGAAGGCGGTGCAGTTGCCGGCGGTAATGCTTTGATTTCTTTGTAACAACAGAAATAATCAAGAGACATTTTATGGAAAATTTGCTTTCACTTTGGCATAGTACCGGTTTATATAATTTTACCGGTGGCCAGGCTTTTATGATGCTGGTCGGCTTTTTATTACTGTTTCTGGCGATTAAAAAAGGCTTCGAACCCTTACTATTATTACCGATAGGTTTCGGTGCTATTTTGAGTAATATTCCAGTTGCGGGTATTGCTGATGAAGGTGGAATTTTATATTACCTTTATTTTGGTATTAAGACTGGCATATTTCCATTGCTCATTTTTATGGGGGTGGGAGCCATGACTGATTTTGGTCCTATGCTCGCAAATCCTAAAACCATGCTCTTAGGAGCGGCTGCACAATTTGGTATTTTTGCCTCTTTGTTGGGTGCTTTGGCGCTTAATATAGTGCCGGGTTTGGAATTTAGCTTAAGAGATGCTGCTGCGATTGGTATTATTGGCGGAGCCGATGGCCCTACAGCAATTTATGTAGCATCAAAACTAGCGCCTGATTTACTGGGAGCCATTGCCGTTGCTGCATATTCCTATATGGCTTTGGTGCCTTTAATTCAGCCACCCATCATGCGGGCATTAACCACAGAAGATGAGCGCAAAATTGAAATGCAACAAATGCGTCCCGTTAGTAAAACTGAAAAAATCGTGTTTCCTTTGATGTTATTGTTGCTGTCTATTTTGTTATTGCCTTCCGCGACGCCTTTGATAGGTATGTTTGCGTTGGGTAATTTGATGAATTCTTGTGGTGTTGTTGAGCGCTTGAGTCAAACGGCACAAAACGAATTGATCAATATTGTCACTATTTTTTTGGGGCTGGCAGTAGGCTCAAAATTGAGCGCAGAAGCTTTCTTGCAAATTGAAACACTGGGTATCCTGGCTTTGGGTGCGGTGGCTTTTTCTATTGGTACC
>CAIKYI010000508.1 GCA_903831545.1 uncultured Methylobacter sp.
CATGGGGATGGTATTTACCGATCACATCCCCAACCACACGCGCCGATTTTTTATAAGGTTTGTTCCAGTCATTGCCCAGCTCACTCATCGCATATAACACACGACGATGCACAGGCTTGAGGCCGTCTCTGACATCTGGAAGGGCTCGACCGACGATAACGCTCATGGCGTAATCGAGATAGGACTGTTTCATCTCGTCTTCGAGATTGACAGGTATTATTTCTTTAGCGAAGTTTGACATTGATCCCTATTTACACAATGAGCCGTTAATACCTACCGGCATGGTTTCATGATTTACTGCAAACACACTGCCATTGACTTTTTTGGTTTAATGCGCGTGCACAACCTGAACACAGCAGCAGATTATAACAAATTGTCCCAATAGTGTCGAAGCTGAAAGTATTTTAAATTGAGATGACTCATTGATGGTCATTTGGTTTCTTCATTAGGACTTGTTAAAAGCGTCCCGCTTGGTGAATACTAGAGCAATTGGATTTTGCGCTTAAGCTCTCCAATACTACAGAATATGTGGCTTAACTTAGCCAACTGCTAAACCCGGGAACTTATAATTTTCATAAATTTCAAGACACACATCAAACCGACGAAACAATTTTGACATAGTGAAACAGGACAATCCGATACTGGCGCGGTATCTACCCCGCGATTTAAATCGTTAGGCGCAACGCAGGTAATTGTTTAACGACTTTAACGACAAAATAAACCTTCCTGTACTTTGCATGTTCGTGGTAAAAATAAGCCACTGAGCATACATTGTATTTCATCCGTTACTTTTGGAGTCAACACCTTGGACAGTTTACAGGATCAACGCCAAGTAATCGGTACCATAGTTGAAGTACATGGCCCGGTAGTGATTATTGACTGCACCCGCCTGCCGCCGCTCCGTCAGGCTTTATTCACCCGTTTCGACCACACCGCTTATGTTTTTGAAGTGCATCAACACCTTGACGAGCGACATATCAGGGCAATAACACTCCATGGCACGGCTGGTTTAAGCAGAGGCATGAGCGTTTTCGATACCGGCGCACCCTTGCATGTCCCAGTATCAAAGCAATGTCTGGGACGCTTATTAAACATCTTCGGTAAGCCGCTGGACGGACTTCCGCCTTTGCCTTATACCGAATTTAGAAACATTCACGCAAAGCCGCTACCACTCTCCGAAGCCATCGGCATCAGCGGCATATTAGAAACCGGTATTAAAGTTATCGATTTATTATGCCCATTTGTCAAGGGTGGAAAAACCGGTTTATTTGGTGGTGCCGGCGTTGGAAAAACCGTGCTGGTCATGGAATTCATTCATGCTGTTTCTGCGATCCACCAAGGCGTTTCAGTCTTTGCCGGCGTCGGCGAGCGTATTCGCGAAGCCCACGAATTATGGCGGGAAATGCAACAGGCTGGTGTTATGGACGATACCCTGATGGTATTCGGACAAATGGATGAGTCGCCTGGCGTACGATTTCGTATCGCCTTATCGGCGCTCACTTATGCTGAATACTTGCGCGACACCCTGCATAAGGAAGTCTTGTTTGTGGTCGACAATGTATTTCGTTTTGTCCAGGCCGGCAGCGAAATCTCCAGTTTACTGGGCCGGATGCCTGCGACAGTTGGTTACCAACCCACCTTAACTTCTGAAGTCGCCGAGTTGCAAGATCGCATTCTGTCAACCCGCCAGGGAGCCATCACCTCGGTGCAAGCGGTTTACGTGCCCGCTGACGATATGACAGATCCTGCAGTCAGCGCCATACTCAGCCATCTGGATACCACGGTTATCCTGTCCCGAGATCAGGCCAGCAAAGGTATTTATCCGGCCGTCGATCCGTTGCGTTCCAGTAGCAAACTGATGGACCGACACACCTTGGGCGATAGACATTACCAGGTTGCAGAAGCGGTACGCGAACATCTGGCGCGCTATCACGAACTGGAAGATATTATCGCCATGCTGGGAATTGAAGAATTAACCGAGGTTGACCGAAAAATTGTAATGCGCGCCCGCAAGCTGCAACGCTATCTGACCCAGCCTTTTGCAGTTCTGGCCCAGCACACCAAACAAACCGGCGTTTCGGTCCCCTTGGCACAAACCTTGACCGACTGCGAAGCTTTTTTAGCCGGTGATTATGATCAGTTATCAGAGCAGCAATGCTATATGCGCGGCTCGATGCAAACTAATCCATGAACACATTTACACTGAATTTGTTTGACGGTAGCCATGAACAACGCTTTGAAGGCG
>CAIKYI010000509.1 GCA_903831545.1 uncultured Methylobacter sp.
CACTACCGTTTCGGAAGCAATGCGTATCAGTAATCAGTTCGACGACTAACTTGATTAGGTTAAAGAGCAATACATAATTAACCTTTAACCTTTAACCTTTAACCTTTAACCTTTAACCTTTAACCTTTAACCTCGAATGCCATTCTTCTCATATAAAGGCCGTAACAATAATGGCGAACTGGTAAAAGGCGTTTTGGAAAGTTTTGACCGTAATATACTGGCAAAACAGTTGCTCAGTAACGGGATTACGCCTATCGAAATTATCCCCGGAATAGCGCCCTCAAACGAAATCGATCAAATCAACAGCCTGTTTAAAGAGCCTATAGAACCGATTGATATAATGATGTTTAGTCGCCAGATGTACACTTTACTCAGAGCCGGCATACCTATTATGAGCGCACTGAGCGGATTGCTGTCCTCAACAAAAAACAAATCTTTTGTCAAAGTCATTTCTGATCTGCGCTCAAGCCTTGATAGCGGTCGAGAATTATCCGCCGCTCTTAATCTGCACCCTAAAATATTTAATAGTTTCTATGTCAGCATGATCCGGGTCGGAGAAGCGACAGGCATGCTGGACAAGATATTTCTTCGGCTTTTTAATCACCTTGAATTTGAAAAGTTTATGCGTGACCAGATCAAAACAGCGCTTCGTTACCCCTCGTTTGTAATGATTGCTATGGCTGTCGCGATTGTCATTGTTAATATATTTGTGATTCCAGCTTTTGCTAAAGTATTTACCAGCATGGGGGCCGAACTGCCGCTAATGACACGTATCTTATTAAGCTTTTCCAATTTTATGGTGAACTCATGGCCCTATTTGCTGGTAGGTTTGGCAACTGTTACCGCGCTATTTCTGTCTTATATCGGTTCAGACAAGGGTAGTTATCAATGGGACAAATTCAAGCTTAAAAGCCCTATTATCGGCCCCATTATCCACAAAGCGACCATGGCTCGTTTTGCCAGAAGCTTTGCCCTGTCCAGTAAAAGTGGCGTACCCATTGTCAGTACCTTAAAGTTGGTCGCACAAACCGTTGATAATCATTTTATTGCTCATAAAGTGGAACAAATGTGCCTCGGTGTTGAACGCGGCGAAACTATTTTGCGCACAGCAACCCATACCGGAGCTTTTAACCCCTTGGTATTACAAATGATTGCTGTAGGCGAAGAGTCGGGCGCCCTGGATGATCTAATGGAAGAAATTGCAGATATGTACCAGCGTGACGTTGAATACGAAATCAAAACCTTAGGCGCCAGGATTGAACCGATTATGATTGTATTTCTGGGGGTGCTGGTGCTTATTTTGGCCTTGGGTATTTTCCTGCCTATCTGGGATCTGGGTAAAGTGTCGTTACATAAATCCTGATCATGACAGCAAAAAAACAACTACAACAGACTGGCGTTAGCCGCTACGATTTTACAATTTCGCTTGGCATCATCACCATAATAGCGTGCATCTTACTGTTTAGCCTTGATCGAGCCCAAAACCAGGCTGAACAAGTAGCGGTGGAAACCGATTTAAGCAATATGCGCTGGGGATTGCGCGAACTATGGGTGCATCTTAACGCCACAGGGCAATCCCTTTCGAGTAATAATTTAGCAAATGCAAATCCGGTAAAACTGCTCAACGAACCCCTTAAAAATTATGGCGGCGAGTTTGCACAAACGCCACCTGACACCCACTCAATCTGGTATTTTGATAACATTACCAAACAACTGGTATACGTTTTTAGCGATGGTCGCCAAGTTCGTTACCGTTTGGTTAGTATCACAAAGCTTGACCGGGCTTCACTGGGAGCAATTGGAGGAATGGATTTGGTGCTTGAGAGATAGCACCCTCCCAATCCAGCAATCAAAAAAGCACAGATAAGGCTGTTCGGCACTATACCGTTTTTACCACAGATATAATGTTTGCGAAATTATGACCGATCAGTAAGCTGCAACATAGCGGACTGGTATATCTGTAACATTTAAACCATTTTAAAAGTAAAAATTGAAATCCTGGAAATCTAGGCTAATATTACGTAGAGTTAGTAAGGTAGCATGACAACTTAAATGAAGTTCGAGCCACCGACAAAACAAAATCTGTTATATTTAAGAGTAAATATAACTTTTCAAGTTGAACAACATAAGACATGAATAAATCAAAAGGCTTTACCCTAATTGAATTGATCGTAGTCATTGTCATTCTCGCTATCCTGGCGGCCGTGGCTTTGCCCCGGTTGACCAATCTGCAGCTTGATGCCAGAATTGCAAAGCTTAACGCGGCTCGCGGCAGTGTTTCAGCAAGCTCGGCAATGGTTCATGCAACCTTGTTTGCCCGCAATGGCAGGGCTGATACAACAACATGTCCTGCAGACGGCGGTGGCCCTGCCAATAATTCTACAGGAGCGACCGGCACCTTATGTAGTGAAGCAGGCATTATTAATCTGGTTAACGGTTATCCCGCCGTTACCGCTATCGGCACAACCGGTATCCTCACAGGTGCCGGTCTAACCACTGTATTTAATCCAACACTGACCGAGTTGCAGGCTGAAGGTTATGATTACACAACAACAGGAAATGTAGCTACCTTTCAAGTCCGTGGTGGTAGTGCCCCCGGTAATTGTTCCTTTACTTACACGCAGCCTGTTGCCAATGCCGCACCCATTATCAGCGCCATTACTACAACCGGTTGTTAACCGTCCCAGGATTACAAAATAAGTTTCTCCAGCGTATTTTTTGTTTATGTGTCTCACGGCTATTTCAGAGACATCGATAAGGATTTCAACTTAATCAATTATTACAAGCGCCGTATTGGAGGCATTAACACAGCTAACCCCACATCGAACTTTTTACTGTACTTTATTCTCCTATAACATCTTAAAGAGCTATCTATAATGAAACAACTATCTAACAAGACCCAACAAGCTGGTTTTACTTTGATCGAACTGGTAATTGTAATCGTGATTCTGGGAATTTTGGCGGCTGTTGCTTTGCCAAAATACTTTGATATGAGTAAAGACGCACGAATCTCTATTGTCAATGCGGCAAAAGGGTCTTTAGTAGCAACGGCAACAATGGCTCATGCAAAATTTGCGATGACAACCCCTGCTCCAACATCCATAGCTGTTGAAGGCTCAACCATAACTTTCGCTACTGCTGTTGCATCGGGTTACCCCAAGGCAGATACTTCATTTGCTGGAGCTGCCGGCTTAAATACCAGTGACTATACACTAACGCCTGACGCTACCACTCTTACAGTTTCACCTAAAAGCGCAACAGATGCAGCAACTTGCTCAGTAACTTATACTGAGCCAGCCTCAACTATCTTGCCACCCACGTTTACAGTGGTGACTACAGGTTGCTAATTTTTTCTTTTAGATAAGCTACAATTAGGCATGACCGTGTGGCCATCTTACTTTGTTGATAAAATGAAAAATGACTTTTCAAATACATCGATTGCTGGCAAGCATTCAATATAGCCCTGTAAGCAGCAAAGCATCAATTTATGACCCTTATTTTTTACATTAACCTTTGAATGGACCTATAAAAATGAAACAACTATCTGGAAAAACGCAACAATCAGGCTTTACCCTCATCGAACTGGTGATTGTAATCGTGATTTTGGGCATTCTATCGGCAATCGCAATCCCCAAATTTTATGACATGTCAACTGATGCACGTAATGCAGTAATCCAATCCGCCCAGGCCGCTATTGCTTCATCTGCAACTATCTTGTATGCAAAAAATAAAGCGGCCCCTACGACAGCCGAAATTGCAGCTAATGTTGCCGTAAATGGTGTTACTGTTGCTGGAACCAGCGGCTGCGTTTTTACCATCACCCCATCTGGTGGAACTGCATCGACTTTTTCACTTGACACCACCCTTTGTTCAAATTAATTTCCTTTGAAACTGGAACTGTCTTTTGTCACGATGTATTTAATGTAATTGCTCCATCCAAGATGGGATCGTTTTTTAGTGTAAATGACAAAAGCATAATAAAAAAAGGGGGGCTGGTTGCCCCCTTTTTTGTTATTGGTGCATTACTCTGTTTTTTATGGGCATCCCAGAGCACCGAAGCTTGTTTCTGGTGGCCGGGACTGTGCCTGATAAGCGCTTTGTTCTGGCTCAAAAAGGAACGCTTGTTTGCACTATCCTGGATCAGTTGCACTTTACTTGGTTTTTGTCTGCTACTACTGATTAACGCACTTTATCTTAGCCCGACTTATCATGCCAACGGGCTTTATTTTACGGCAACATTTTTAATCACTTTTATTGCCGCTACGCGTTGTCCGGTCTGGATGACACAAACTGGCTTCAAGCTTTTCTGTGGCCTCATTACCTTTCTTGGCGCTTGGGCACTGCTCCAGTGGCTGGATATTTTAGATGGCAATAGCGGTCGCGCCCAGACTTTGTTCACCACGCCAAATACCTTGGCAACCGCTTTAAATCTGGCCCTGGTACCACTGCTTGGGTTCTATCTATTGGGGCACGGAAGATCCAGCATCTATGGACTGACATTATTACTGTTTGCAGCGTTGCTTGCTACGCAAAGTCGCGGCGGTTATCTGAGTTTGCTGGCCGGCATTTTTTTTCTGATCTACTTTGTGGGACTTGCCAATGCTGCCTTGCAATGGCGACGATACCGGGCAGTAACTATAGGATTTGCTGCGGTCA
>CAIKYI010000510.1 GCA_903831545.1 uncultured Methylobacter sp.
CCTCGGGTATATCGACAAATAACGCCTGCATTTCTTCTGCGCTGCGTAAATATTGTTGCTCGGTATAATCTTTGGGACGACGACTATCATCCAGCACTCGGCCCTGATTGATACAAACCCTGACCTCGTGGGCCGCAAAGTCCTGTTGATAGATAAACCTTACGTCATTGGTTGCAACCACAGGCAAATCAGTTGCCAACGCCAATTCTACGGCGGCGGCGATATATAGCGTTCTTCTTCCGGCTTGCCAACGCGCTGTAACTCCAGATAAAAACTTTGCTCAAACAAGCTACCCCAAAATTCAGCCAGTTTTGTTGCCGCGTCAACATTTTCCGCCAACAGCGCCTTGCCTATTTCTCCGTTCATCGCGCCTGACAAGGCAATCAATCCCTTATGGTTGGCTTCTATCCACTCTTGCCTGAGCATAGGCACGCCCTGATGCTGACCTTCCTGATAAGCTTTTGAAATTAATTCGGTCAGTGTGATATACCCTTGATGATTATTAACCAGCAAGGTCAAGCGATGCGGCGTAGCAGGATCTTCCGGATTAAAAATCAACACATCGGAACCGGCGATTGCCTTAATGCCCTGCCCTAAGGAAGCTTTATAAAATTTTACCAGTGAAAATAAATTGGCATGCTCAGTAACAGCAACTGCTGGCATATTTAGCTCGGCCAGTCGCTTAACCAGGGATTTTATTTTAACGATCCCATCTACCAGAGAGAATTCAGAGTGGAGTCTTAAATGGACAAATGCTGGCTGCATGGGGATAAGAGAGTTAATTCAGATTAATTATTAGACCGATAATAGTATTTTACCCTGTCCGTAAGATTTGGTGTGAGCAACATTCAGGCAAGCACAAAACCATAAAAAAACTCACAAACCTAGTATTACTACTTATTGTTTGCCAGGCTTGATTTCACTATCCTAATAAGGACAACGCCAAAACTGATTTTTAACCTGTTTAAACCAAAAGGAATCATTATGAAACTCACCTGGATACTGGTCGCTGATAGCAGTCGTGCACGTATTTTTACTGCGGACACGCCCTCTTCACCCTTAGAAGAAATCGAAGACTTTTCACATATTGAAGGTCGTTTACGTGACAGCGACATAACTTCCGACCTACCGGGAAGGATCAAAAGTACCGCTGGCGGCGGTCACGCTTTTGAGCAACCCACTGATCCCAAACAACACGAAGCGGATAACTTTGCGCATCTTGTTACACAATTTCTGCAAGACGCGCACAACGCAAACAGGTTTGATCATCTACTGATAGTTGCCGCACCGTCCTTTCTAGGCTTGTTACGTAATCAACTACCAGAGCAGATTAAACAACTGATTCGTTTTGAACTCGATAAAGACCTTACCAAATTAAGTGCCGCCAATATTCGGCAACATCTTCCCCAATTTTTACCATCCCTTTAAAAAGTTGTTTCGTTCCAGTAACTACAGTATGGGAACTAACGACACTAATGCCCCTTAACAATGCGCACAAGAGTTATTCACAAAATCTGTGGATTGATTGTTTGAGTTGACGCTTAGCTACGGTTTTTATTAGGTTTTTGTTAAATCGTACAAAAATCCAACAACTTATTAACTCAATTACTATCAATAACTTAAAACCATTCACCCGCTTTTGATCACACATTTTAAAGTAACGGCAAGTCACTGATTGTTGCTGTGCGCAAGTGCTATTGAATCAAAACTATCTTCCGTCCTGAATACTGCTCAATCCTCAAAAAGTTCGCTTTAATACTCGGCATCATGATAAACATTCTGCACATCATCCAAATCATTTAACAGTTCTAAAAACCTTTCAAACAATACCAAGTCATCACCGCTAACAGCAGTGACACTTCTGGGTAAAAATTGAATTTCGTCCACATCAAAATCAATCTCACCAAAAGATTCCGTTAACGCCTGCTTTGCCTTAAAATAATCGGAATGCGGTGTAAAAACAGTAAGCTTGCCCTCGTCGCTTTCAATATCGCTCACATCGACATCTGCAGTGAGCAACGCATCAAGCACCGTATCTTCGTCATCATGTTTAAAAGCCAGAATGGCGGCATGGTCAAACATGTGACTAACGGTACCTTGGGTACCAATTTTACATTTCGTTTTTGTGAAACACTGGCGTACATCTCCGAAGGTTCGATTAGGATTGTCAGTCAAACAATCGACAATCACCATGCAACCACCAGGACCATAGCCTTCATAACGGGCCGGTGCAAAATCTTCGCCGCCGCCGCCCTTGGCTTTGTCGACTGCTTTTTCGATAACGTGCGTTGGAACCTGGTCTTTCTTGGCCCGCTCGATCAATCCCCGTAAAGCTAAATTCCCATCCGGATCAATGCCCCCCGCTTTTGCGCACACATATATTTCACGGCCATATTTGCTATACACCTTTGCCTTGGCATCAGACGTTTTGGCCATGGAATCTTTTCGGTTTTGATAAGCTCTACCCATTTTGCAGCTGCCCCATTAACAATCAAAATATGCAGATTTTACAGATAAGTCATTGCCTAGGGAACCTTTTAGTCTCTGCCTAAAAATCCCGCTGTTATGAGTTCGCCAAACGCCGACCACATCAACTCTTAATAATTTCTAAATAACATGGAATAATAACCAACATACAGATACTCTTTATCAACCCTAAACTGATGAATTAAACATTATGGCGCAATACATATACTCCATGAACCGGGTCGGAAAGATTGTCCCGCCCAAAATATACATCCTCAAAGACATCTCACTGTCTTTTTTTCCCGGCGCCAAGATTGGCGTACTGGGTTTAAACGGCTCAGGCAAATCGACGCTGCTCCGAATCATGGCAGGCATCGATAAGGAAATCGAAGGCGAGGCCATTCCGTTAAAAGGTATTAACATTGGTTATCTGCCACAAGAGCCGCAACTTGATCCCACTAAAACCGTGCGCGGCAATGTTGAAGAAGCGGTCGCTGAAATCAAAGAAGCACTCGAACAACTTGATGCAGTTTATGCAGCTTACGCTGACCCGGATGCTGATTTTGACAAATTAGCCGCAGATCAGGCGCGCCTGGAAGACATTATCAATGCCTGTGACGGCCATAATCTGGAACGAAAACTTGAAGTCGCTGCGGACGCGTTACGCTTGCCTGATTGGGATGCAGATGTCACTAAGCTATCAGGCGGTGAAAAACGCCGTGTTGCCTTGTGCAGATTATTGCTATCCAATCCCGACATGCTGTTACTAGATGAACCGACTAACCATTTGGACGCGGAATCTGTCGCCTGGCTGGAAC
>CAIKYI010000511.1 GCA_903831545.1 uncultured Methylobacter sp.
CAGAAGGTATAGAAAGCTTTGCCAGAAAACAGGTGCAGGTTGCACTTGAAGAAGCCGATATCGTGTTCTTTATGGTTGATGCCCGTGAGGGCTTAAGCGCTTCCGACAAGGTGATTGCCGATACGCTTCGCAAGCTGCAAAAGCCGGTAGTTCTGGTAACAAACAAAGTTGACGGTCTTGACGGCAATATGGCCGCCTCGGATTTTTATTCGCTGGCGTTGGGAGAGCCTGTGCAGATCGCCGCTTCTCATGGCAAAGGCATACCTGAACTACTGGAAAAAGTTAATCAACTGTTACCCGCAGATGCAAGCATTGTTGAAGAAGCGCACGGCGGTATTGGTATCGCCGTAGTTGGTCGACCTAATGTCGGCAAATCAACGCTGGTCAACCGTTTGTTAGGCGAAGAACGGGTAATCGTATTTGATGAACCCGGAACAACACGCGACAGTATCTATATTCCCTTTGAACGTAACGGCAAACTGTTTACACTGGTCGATACCGCCGGGATGCGCAGAAGATCAAAAATATCCGAGACCATCGAGAAATTTAGCGTTATTAAATCGTTGCAGGCGATTGAAAAATCCAATGTGGTAATTTACCTGATTGATGCAAAAGAAGGCATCACCGATCAGGACGCGCATTTGTTGGGTCTGGTATTGGAAGCCGGAAGAGCCTTGATTATAGGGCTTAACAAATGGGACGGCATCACTGCCGAGCAAAAAGTAACCATTAATCGACAACTTGATGTAAAACTGTCGTTCCTTGAGTTTGCAGAGAAACACCCTATTTCTGCGCTGCATGGCAGTGGCGTCGGTAAAATGTTTGATGTGGTACAGCAATTGTATGCTGCGGCCATGCTCGACATGTCTACACCGGTACTAACCCGAATCCTTAAAGAAGCCACCACCGCGCATCAACCACCGATCATTAATTCACGCCGAATCAAATTAAAATACGCGCATCAGGGCGGACGAAACCCGCCGATCGTTGTAATTCACGGCATACAAACCGATGTCTTGCCGGAATCTTACAAACGTTATTTGATGAACTATTATCGGGACAAAATGGGGTTGGTAGGAACCCCGATACGCTTGGTGTTCAAATCACCGGTCAATCCATTTCACGGACAAAAGAATAAACTGACCGAATGGCAGGTAAAAAAGAAGGAACGCCTGATGAAGCGGGTTAAGAGCAAGAGCAGGGATTAAGTCTAAAGAAGAAAGAAATAGGGCGTGCCATGCGCGCCTTTTCAGTCGAACAAAATGCAAATGTACACGTAAATTTATATTTCATTCCCAAACAAAACATTACAGGAAACACTCATGGCGACCATCACCTTTCAAGGCAAACCTCTTAACACCTCCGGCGAATTACCTGCAGTGGGCAGCGATGCACCGGCATTTTCCCTGACTAGCCGCGAGCTGGTCGATGTTACTCTGGCAAGCTACGCCGGAAAAAGAAAAGTACTGAATATCGTGCCCAGCCTTGATACCCCAACCTGTGCAGCCTCCACACGTAAATTCAATCAAAAGGCTTCGCATCTGGACAATACCGTTGTGTTGGCTGTTTCTGCCGATCTGCCTTTTGCACAAAGCCGCTTTTGTGAGTCTGAAGGCTTAAAAGATGTCATTCCGTTATCAACTTTTCGTTCCAGTTTTGGCAAAGATTATGGCGTTAATATCGTCGATACCTTTCTTGCCGGTTTGACTGCCCGTGCCATTGTTATTATCGATGAACATGACAAAGTAATTTATACGCAATTAGTCAGTGAAATTGCTGATGAGCCGGATTATGAACACGCCCTGGCGGTGTTGTAAAACGGAGTTCATGCACTGCATAGGATTGAGGAACGAAGCGCATCATTCGCTATAGATGCGCTTCACTACGTTCAGCACCTATGCACTTTAAGCTATCAATGCTTTACGCTCAAAATCCACATCAATCTTAGAAAGAACCCAATAAATGGACGTACTCCACCGCATTGCCCAAGAATTAGCCGTTAACCTCAAGCAAGTCAGTGCCGCTGTCGAATTGCTGGATGAAGGAGCGACTGTTCCGTTTATTTCCCGCTATCGAAAAGAAGTGACCGGCGGTTTGGACGACACCCAATTAAGACTGCTGGAAGAACGTTTGGGCTATTTGCGTGAGCTTAATGCCAGGCGCAAAACCATTCTGGATAGCATTAACTCACAAGGCAAGTTGACACCGGAATTGGAGAAAGCCATTCTGGACGCCGATACCAAAACACTACTTGAAGATTTATATTTACCGTTCAAACCCAAACGCCGAACCAAAGCCCAGATTGCCCGCGAAGCTGGACTTGAGCCACTCGCTGATGCTTTATTGGCAGATCGCAACCTGATCCCGGAACAAGTTGCCGGCGATTATATTGATACAGAAAAAGGTGTGCCCGATGTTGCGGCGGCCTTGGATGGCGCCAGACAAATTATCATGGAACGCATTTCTGAAGACGCTGAATTATTGGCTGAACTGCGCGAACGTATCTGGCAAAAGGGTATTGTGCATGCCAC
>CAIKYI010000512.1 GCA_903831545.1 uncultured Methylobacter sp.
CTTGCCGGGCATTTAAAACCCGATGCGGCAGACCTTTCAGGGTTAACAAATGCCCCAAGTGTTCCGAGGCTTCAACCGAACGGGTACCAATCAAAACAGGCCGTCCCTGTTGATGGACGGCCTCAATGCGCTGCACAATCGCTGCCCACTTTTTCTGGGCGGTCGGGTAATAGTCGGCTGCGCATTGCCGACTTTGAATCGGCTTGTTGGTAGGAATTTTAATTACCGGAATCCGGTAAACTGAAAACAACTCTTTTGTTACCTCCTGCGCCGTGCCGGTCATGCCGCCCAAATGTAAATAACGTCGAAAAAAAGTCTGGTAACTGATACGGGCTATGGTTTCCCGCTGATCACTCATCGCACAGCCTTCCTTGGTTTCAATCATTTGATGCAGACCTTTTTCCCAGGAACGATCCGGCATCACCCGCCCGGTAAATTCGTCAATAATCTGCACTTTGCCGTCTTTCACCAGATAATGAATATCTTTGACAAACAACTGCTGTGCGGACAAGGCCTGCAAGATCAACTCCCGACTGCGTTTGGTCGCGGACCAGATACCGGCCAAGGGTTCAACCAGTGCCTTAACGCGTTTCGTGCCCGACTCAGTCAAATCAACGCTGTGATTGCGCTGATTGACCATAAAATCAGCATCGGCTTTTAATTGCCCCGCTATGTCCAGAGCCTGTTGATAAACCAGCAATTGTTCCAGCGACGGCTTGTCTCGGGACAGTATCAACGGAGTTATGGACTCATCGACCAGCACGCTGTCTGCTTCATCAACAATCGCGAAACACAAGCCTCTGAGCAGCAACTTGGAGGCTTTGGTTTCCTGCGCAGAATATAAGCGATTTAATTGAAGTTGCATGCGACTGGTTTTGCGCCCCATCACCAAGCGATCTTTCAAATAATCAAAGGTTAACTGTTTGTTGCTGCAATAAGTGATGTCGCAGGCATAAGCCGCTTTACGGGCATCAAAGTCCATACATTCGGTGATGGTACCAACTGTTAAACCCAGGGCTTGATAAATCGGCTGCATCAATTCGGCATCCCGGATAACCAGATAATCATTGACCGTCACCACATGCACCGGAACACCGGCCATGGCGGCGGCACAGGCCGGCAAGGTCGCGGTCAGCGTCTTGCCTTCGCCGGTTTTCATTACAGCGATCATGCCTTGCAACATAACCCATCCGCCAATCAATTGAACGTCGAAATGCCGCATGGACAATTTGCGTGCTGCGATCTCCCTGATTAACGCAAAAGCCTCGCTAACCGGCCCGGCCTCAAAGCCGCTTAAATGCAGCCGGGCTTTGACCTGCCGAATATGCAACTCAAGGGCCTCCTCATCAAGAGTGACCAGCGCCAAGCCACAGTGATCAACCGCACGAGTAAAAGCCTGTAAGGATTTGGGACTATGCTTTACTCTAAGTGCAACCTGATTGGCAGCTACTAATAACGCCTGATCAAGAAAACCGGGCGACCGGGTGTGTTTTTCGGGATACGGTCCTTGTAAAACGCCGGGTTTAAAGACAGGGCGACTGGCCATCAGCGATCTGTATTAGCGGGCTTAAACACTAAAAGTCCTCAAAAACAATTGCCGTCCCAAGCGATACCATTGCAGCGCCAGCGCTTCACGGCCATGATTAAATCGAATATAAACACGCTCGCCGATTTGCCTGATATCTGTACCTGCCGGCAAGGACAAATCGAGCTGAAAAACCGGTTCAAAGGCTTTGTCGCCTTTTTCAGCAGAAGGATCCATCGGAATGGTGCCGCCCCCGGTCAAACCCAAAGCCGGGCTGGGTAATTGTGCAGAGGCCGCCGGTATTTCGCGTAACAGGGTCGCCGGATACAAATGCGGGATATTGTCGGCCAGACGCACCTCAACAGAACGGGTACGTTCCCTGACCAGGCCGATATTGTCCTGGGTAACTACAGTACGCAGCGTGGTAATCGGATAATCGACTACATAAGCGGCCAAATCGCCTTTATGCAGGAAGCGTTCTTTTAAATCCTCCGCATTGGGCACCATAAAAACGCCTTTGCCCGGGCTTTTTAAAATCAAGTCGGCAACGCGTTCTTCCAGTTCTGCCAGTTCTGCGCTGACCGACTTCATTTGTTCCTTGATAATCTGCGCCTTAACCCTATCATCCATCCAGGCTTCTTTTAGCTTGGCGTCCAAGTCGGCCAGTTCATAAACGAGCACATTTTTCTTTAATTTTAACAGGGGATCATCCAGTTCAATCAACACCTGATCACGTTCCACCACGCTATTGGTACGCACCAAAATATTAGCGACAAAACCTTCGGTGCGGGCGCGCACTTTCGCTTGCTCGGGCAACCAGACCACGCCTTCGGCATAGGTATTCAAGGGCATTGGAAACAATAACAGAAAACCCAGAATCACCACCACCAGGGTAAGACTGGTAGTCAGAATTCTGACCCGGTTTTGTGAAAGCGTGGGATTACTAAACACAAAACGACAGCATTTGACTGTCGGCATTAACACCATGGTGCCCACCGACCATAGCGCGAGAATAATGCCAATCAGAAAAAACTGACTGGCGACAAAGAAAGTGATGGAAAAGGAAATCAGCATCCGGTAACAGAACGAGGCGACACCATAGATGGCAAACCAGCCCCGCTCCCCGGCTGCGCTAACCGGAGAAATGGCCGCCTTTAACCCAAAAACATAGCGTTGAAACAGATAACCCAAATAATTATTGGAGCGACTGGCCAAATTGGGGATTTCGAGCAGATCGGCAAAAATATAATAGCCGTCAAATCGGAGCAACGGATTACCGTTAAAAAACAACGTCGACACACCGCCAATCAACATAACGTTATAAGCGATAGTTCTGACAATGCCTGGTTCGACATTAAGCCACACAAACAGGGCCAAAGCGGCCAGGAACATTTCTACCGCCATCCCGGCCATGCCCACCACGGCGCGTTTTTTCTTGTCCCGAAAACCCCAGGAACTGGAGGCATCGACATAAGGCATGGGCATAAAAACCAGCAGCATCACGCCCATTTCATGAACCTGACCGCCCCAGACTTTGGTAGAAAAGGCATGTCCCAATTCATGCAGCAGTTTTACCACCGGATAAACAAAGAACAGCAACAGCAGATTGCCCGGTGCCCAGACCCGATCGGAGACATCTTTGGACAAATCCACCCAATGCGAAGCGGCCAACACCA
>CAIKYI010000513.1 GCA_903831545.1 uncultured Methylobacter sp.
AACCCGGTGTACGTAAAAAACCAAAACCATCCTGTAAAATTTCCAAAACCCCGTCGCCGGATATATCGTCACCCGCTTTTGCCTGCTTTTTCAATATTGCAAAAATCAAGTCCTGCTTTCGTGATCTGGCTACATTTTCAAGCCCAAGGGACTCGGCGATTTCAATAACTTCACTTATTTGTTTTAATTTTAACTCAGTTAGATTCATATAAAAGATAACTCAAGGAAAAGTATCTACGGTTTTAAAACCGCAACTACTAGGACAGGATATAACTCAGGGGTGTAGTTTATCGGGCGATATGATTGGGTGCGCATGATTATCGCACGTCATAAGTGTAACTCAAGAACTCAGCCCCGTCCAACCTTTTGTGACAGGTCTGAGTAAAGGGAGGTATTAAATGTTGGAATCAAGAAAGGCCGCAAGTTGCGATTTTGACAATGCGCCGACTTTAGTGGCTTCAACTTCGCCGTTCTTAAACAGCATTAACGTTGGAATGCCACGTACACCATAGTGTTGCGGAGTTTCCTGATTTTCATCTATATTCAATTTTACAACGGTCAATTTGTCTGCGTATTCATTGGCTATATCGTCCAGAATCGGCGCAATCATTTTGCAGGGTCCGCACCATTCAGCCCAATAGTCAACCAGCACGGGACCAGCAGCCTTAATAACGATTTCGTTAAACTCACTATCACTTACATGAAGGACTGAATTACTCACTTTAATTTCTCCAAATATAAAAATTAAAACTATAGGAGGGATAAGGCAAGTAGTCAATCAATTTCAGCTGAATTGATTTTTACGTTATGCTATAGCTTATGAAAAATACCCATTTAACTCAAACTCGCTTTTGTAATTTAGAACTGTCTGATTCTATCCTTCGCGGATTAAAAGACGCCGGTTTTAATCATTGCACTCCAATACAGCATAAAGCCCTACCCTTATCCTTAAGGGGAAAAGATGTTGCGGGCCAGGCACAAACCGGCACCGGAAAAACAGCCGCTTTTTTACTGGCCACTTTTCAGCATTTATTAAATGATGAGGATGAATTGGACAGTAACGAAATTGACGCAGAAGAGCCTGTCCCTAAAGCTGTTGCCAGGCTTAAACACAACATAAATCCCAGCGCCATTATTCTGGCGCCTACTCGCGAGTTAGCCATTCAAATCCACAAGGATGCTTTGCAACTGGGCAAACATCTTAATCTGAAATTGGCTCTCATATACGGAGGCACTGACTATCAAAAGCAACTTGACAGTCTCAAAGCCAATGTTGATATTATCATCGGTACACCGGGGCGTATCATTGATTTCTACCGTCAGAATACCTTCAGCCTGGATAATGTTAAAGTCACAGTGATGGATGAAGCTGACCGGATGTTTGATTTGGGTTTTATTAAAGACATACGCTATTTACTAAGGCGAATGCCACCGCCTGATCAGCGATTGAACATGCTTTTTTCTGCAACTTTGTCTTACAAGGTTACGGAACTTGCATATGAACACATGAACAATCCGGTACTCATACGCATCGAAACCGAAGAAGTGACCTCCAAAGCGATACAACAAAGTGCATTTTGTCCATCAAATGAACAAAAAATCCCTTTGTTGATCGGCATACTGAACCAACATAAACCTCAACGCAGTATCATTTTTGTCAACACCAAACGCTGTGCCGAACAACTTGATGACACACTGAACGCTAATGGCTACAAAACTGCGGCACTCAGCGGTGATGTACCACAAGACAAACGCCAGCGTCTACTTGCGGATTTTCAGGAAAACAAGATCACCTTGTTAATTGCGACCGATGTTGCAGCCCGAGGCCTGCATATTGCCGATGTTTCCCATGTCTTTAATTACGATTTACCGCAGGATGCGGAAGATTATGTTCACAGAATTGGCCGTACCGCACGCTTTGGCACCAGTGGTATAGCGATCAGTTTTATCTGTGAACAGTATGCCTATTCAATGCCGGATATTGAAGACTACATCGACCAGAAAATTCCGGTACTGACTATCACGGAAGATCTTTTAGCTGAAATTATTATTCCGGCAAAAAGACCGGAAAGAACCAAATCCGACTATCAGGGCAAACGCCCGGCTCAAAATAAAACAGGCAGGCCGCGCTGATTCGATAGACATCAAGCCCCGTAGGCTGGGCGAAGCCTAGCGTGCTCAACTTCAGACTACAGACCAATCATCAACTCCCGAAAATCTTCAATGGCAGGATAGGCCGTTATTTCCTTTTTAGGCTGTTGGGAGTCCGGTCTGCTTATCGAAATCAAATAACCTATGCCAAACTGCCTTGCTGCATTAAGTACCGGCAAACTATCATCAACCATCATCGTAGTTGGATTTTGGAATTGCTGTTGCTGTTGTAACAAGCGCCAAAAATCAGGATGCTCTTTGGGAAACCCCAGGTCATGTGAGCTGATAATGCCATCGAAAAACGCCTGCAAACAGGTTTTTTCCATCTTTAAATTCAGGCTATCCCGGTGTGCATTAGTCACAAGAAACACCCGCTTTGACGAGCCATGAATTTTTTCCAAAAACTCTGTCACATGGGGCAAGACCGCTATTAATCCGGAAACTTCCGCTTTTAATCCGGCAATATCCAACTCTAAAACCTCACTCCAATAATCCAGGCAATACCACTCCAGTTTACCTTCCATACTTTTAAAGCGCGGTTGCAATTGTTGCTTGGCTATATCTATCGACAAGCCCTGTTTTTTTGCAAAGTTAAGCGGCACAAACTCTTTCCAAAAATGATTATCAAAATTCAAATCCAGTAGAGTGCCATCCATATCCAGTAAAACAGTATCGATTTTTTTCCAATCAATGATCATAGTGGGTTATATTTGATTAAAATTATTTTACACAATACCAAAAAATGCCTGAAAAACCGATCATCCTCAACAAAAAAACCATAGCAAAAAGCCGCTTGTTCCGCATTGAATCTCTGGATATTGAGTTTAGTAATGGTGCACTGCGCAATTACGAACGACTGGCTCGTGGCAACCCGGGTAGCGGCGCGGTACTTATCGTTCCTATGCTTGATAGCGAAACTGTATTATTAATCCGGGAATATTCTGCCGGTGTCCATCGCTACGAACTTGGTTTACCCAAAGGAAAAACTGATGCGGGCGAATCTTTTCTGGAAGCCGCTAATCGCGAACTTAAGGAAGAAGTCGGTTTTGGCGCAAGAAACCTGCATCACTTAAGTTCTTTTTCCATAGCGCCATCCTATCTGGAACACATGACCGAAATTGTTATTGCCCAGGATTTATATGCCGAAAAACTGGAAGGCGATGAACCGGAAGAACTGGAAGTTGTTCCCTGGAAATTAAGCCGTATCAATGAGCTATTATCCACGGGAGAATGTACAGAAGCCCGTTCAATTGCGGCGTTGTTTATGACGGTGGAATATTTTAAATCGCAAAGTTTCCTGAATAAATAACATTGCTGCCGACAGAAAACATCCCCTTAAAAGTCTACAGGTCAAAACTGACGCAAGTTATGTCACAAGCGATTAAGCGGCTCCAGTTTATTATCAAACGGAGCTGATTTTGTATCCCGGGCTTTGTTTTCACTGAACGCCTGAAACAGCCTTTTACCTTGCCATTGCTCGGCATTATCTGCATACAAAGCCTGATTCAACAGCATAATTTCGTCCCGTAACCGGGCATCGCTCAACGCTGCGATAGCTCCCACATTTTGTACAGGCAAACCTGTAAATTTCAGTTTACCCCAAGCTAACAATGCATCTTTTGCCGCTATAGGATTATTATCGACACAGGCTTTTTTTAGTATTTTTACGCAATCCTGCAATCGAATTTCTGAGTCATTTTTTTCCGGCACAGGTTTTTTAAAGCTATGTATCTTTAAAAAATAAATCACTGTAAGCAGCCAGCCCAAAGCCAAAAACAATGTTGCCCACAACCAGACATTTGTTTGTTGTGCCTGAATAGCAAGCTGTGTTTCTATCGTTTTTGATTCGGACTCAACCGGAATTGACGAGTTTGTAACAGGAGCTATCTGGACTCCGGGCGCATCCACTGCAGTTATTATTGTTTCAGGAATTTTGGCAGTTTCCATTTTCTGGGTCTGGGTGTTAAACCAGGGAATTTCTATGGCAGGTAATTTATAGCTACCTGCTTTTGAAGGGATAATGGCTATTTTTTCTTCCCTTAAAGCCATCACACCTTCCGGTTGCTTTTGTTCTTTTAATACAGGTTGATCAGGATAAGTTTTTAACAGTTCCTCGACTTTACCTGAATTTAACTCAGGTAGCTGACCTACCGTTGTGCCTTTTGCCAGAAGCGACAAGGTTCGTGTTACCGGTTCGCCCACTTTTATTTGCTGGTTATCGCCCGACCATTCCTCTTTCAGAACCAGTTGCTCGGCAGACAGCCAGTGTTGTCCGGTAAACGTTGCCGGAACGGGTTTTACATTCAGTGTCACCGATTTGGAGGTAATCTTTTTGGTTTTAGTCGTGCGTTGATTAAAAAACCCGTTAAAATTCGGCCGACTATTAACCGCTACCTCTGCGGTTAATAACACCGGTTTAATAATTACAGCACCGCTTTTTTGTGGAAAAATCGCATACTTGCGCTGCGTAACCAAATAATTGACGCCATTAATCTGAGTATTGTAATTACTGTCATCACCCAGTTTTTCAATCACCGCATCGCTTAATTCCGGTTCATTCAAACCTGCCTGTGCGATTTCGACTCTTCTGTATAACCTCACGGTATAAAGAACCTGCGATTGCACATAAGGATTTTCTGGCGTCGCCTCGACCTCCAAAAACAAGTCGCTGTCAGTATCAACAGCTTTATTGGCTGTTGCCTGTGTTACCAAAATACTGGCAGGCACACTTGTATCATTACCAAACTTCACTTCTGGCACAATCAGGCTACCCGGATGTTTGGCCATCACACTGAGCGTCCATTGAATGGTTTTACTGGACTGTCCATTAACCCATGACGAATTACTGCTCTGGCTTTGACCGAGTATCTCAAAGTCCTGTTCCATCGGCGCAAAATCAGGATCATTATCCGGCGTGTCATCGGCAGTAAAAATGATCTGGAACGATTCGTCCAGACTGACCGGATTGCGATCAAAGGTCACGCCAATTTGTGCGGCAAAGACAGGACCAACAAAGCTTAAAAGTAACAGCAACAATATTTTTTTCATAGTCTTCATGTTCATTTAGATTATTCAAGACCCCAGTCTGATATAAACGGTCGATAAAAGTTCAAATCCTGAACCGTGGCACCCGTTTGAGTCACTAAAGCTGATGCGAACGCTTGAGCTCGCTCCATAGTTAATTGCAAAGACCAAGCCTGTTCCATGCCCAACAGTAAAACCGCTGAAAAAGCATCGCCTGCGCCTACGGTATCGACGATCTGCAAAGCCTTGTTCGGTATAACTTCAATAAATTCATTCACGTTAGTTAGGGCCAACGCACCCTGGCTACCACAAGTAACCACCAAAACCTCAAGTTCATATTGCTCCAATAACTTCCGCATTGTGGTTTGCAGGGTATTTTGTTGGGGCATTAATTTTTGTAATTCATCCTGATTAAGCTTAACCCA
>CAIKYI010000514.1 GCA_903831545.1 uncultured Methylobacter sp.
CGAATGATTTATTCGTTAAATTAACCCGTGCTTTACGTGAACTGTGAAAAAAATTAAGTGTTAATTGATTATGGATAATGATAAGTTGATAAATGAAGCCAGGCATCTTTATGCGGTATTGTTTGTTGAGCAATACACACGATCCTTGGGAAATGAAGCCAGATTTTATCGTCTTGATCGCTTGGTAATAGGGGCTTATTGTCGTTACCAGCGTCGATTAAATCACTGCGTTTTGTGTTATCAGTATCGGTTATCACAGTGCGTTCGGGAGTTTTTGAAAAAAGAGAGCATGTTTTTACCAAAGGACTTTAATCGTTTAATGGAAGAAGAATAATAGCCAGCGCACTTTGATGCGGATATCGAAGCAGTTGTAACCGATTATTTATCGATATTTAGAATGATTGCGTTATCAGTAATAAAAGTCTGTTTGTCATCAAATTTTCACACTTCTTCAGTACAAATAATCAATAATAAAGCGAAATATTTATTGTATGGTCTGCTCTTTTTACAAAAAGTGACTCCGACCAAGTGAATAGTTACAACTAAATTTACTTTGTAATACAGATAGGTGTGACATGGTAACCACAAAAAAAATCATTTCAGATCCGTACAAAGATATTCTGAAACAAATCCTTGCGGAAGTTGTCGACTTACGCCAAAAAATTGAAACCAAAGCCAAGCAGCGCCTGCAAAAATATACGGGCAACTTCCATTCCGGTTACTTTTCTGAAAGCGCCGATAATCTTGCCTATTATCTTGCCATGCGGCAATTTGATCTGCGGCATTTACAAGATCGCCTGGCTCAGGCCGGTTTATCTTCGTTAGGTAGAGCTGAAGCTTCGGTATTATCGACCATGGATTCACTAATCGATATATTGAAACGGGCAACAGAAAATCATTACTTGCCTGATGAAAAAAAAACCAGCGAATATGGCTTTTACCTCGGGCGGCAACTTCTTAAGCAACATCCTATTGAATTATTTGGCTCCTTTCCTGAGCAAGGTAGAGCACATGTCATGGTGACACTGCCAACCGATGCCTCCCTGGATTATTTGCTGATCAGTTCATTACTGGAAAAGGGGATGACCTGTGCCCGTATTAATTGTGCGCATGATGAGCCGGTTATCTGGGAGGGAATGATAAAAAATATCCGTCGCGCTGAAATCGAAACGAAGCGTTCTTGTCGTATTCTTATGGATCTTGCCGGGCACAAGATTCGCACAGGGCCTGTTGAGTTAGGACCTTCGATTCATCATATCCATGTAGAAAAAGATCGAACCGGAAAAGTCGTGGCGCCCGGGTATTTGATTTTAACAAGTAATCCGGAAAGCCGGTCTATTGATAGTACATTATTCAGAGTGCCCATCCCAAAACTATTGCATAAGGAATTGGTACCAGGAATGCACTTGGGGTTTATGTCCAATCAGGATAAGTCGCGTTACCTGAAAGTAGAAAAAGCGCTTTCTGAAACGGATTGGCTGGTGAGTTGTGACAAAACGGCTTATCTTGTTCCAGGTTGTGCCGTAACACTAACAACAAAACATGAGTCAGATAACCAAGCCTCGGTTAATCAGTTTACCTTGGGAGAGTTTGCCGGCGAGCCTCTGGATATAAGGGTATTTAAAAACCAGTTGCTGTTGTTAACCAACGGTAATATCAATGGCAAACCTGCTGAGCAGGATGAAAATATCTTGATTCATCCTGCTCAAATAGGTTGTACGCTTTCATCGTTAATAGAAAAACTTAAAGTAGGTCAAGCAGTCTGGATTGATGATGGAAAGCTGGGTGC
>CAIKYI010000515.1 GCA_903831545.1 uncultured Methylobacter sp.
GGCTGGTGTCACCTCGGTTTCCGAAGTTGTCCAGATTGCGTCTTCCTGGTAAGGCTGTGATGTTTTTTTTATTTTTTATCACAGAGACCATAGATCGCTACACAAGTAAAAATCGACGTCATTCCGGCAGGGAGAGTGAGGCGAGGGTTGGCCGGCATCCAGACTACACAGACTACAGGGATGTAAAAAGTACGATTAAATGTGTATTTATGACAACCAAAAAAAATGTAAATAAGAAGGTTTGCCCTCCATGGCATCTGGTTCCCGGCCAACCCTCGCCTCGCTCTCCCTACCGGGATGACGCGTTGTGTAGATTCTTTTGCCTTCCAACGGGAACGTCACAATGGCGTTACCACGCTGGAGCGCGGGAACGCTAATGCCGATATTTACTTACACGGCCCGCGACCGTAGCGGCCAGCAACGCATTGACGCAATTGAAAGCGCTACCCGGGAATCGGCGATTCTTGCGTTGCGCGCCCAGGGTTTATTGCCGCTTAAAATTGACGAGCTTAAATCAGGCGGTAGCAAAACTAAAAAAATCAGTCTCAATCCTTTGGCTTACCGTGCCTTTAACGCCATGGATATAGAACATGAGTTTCACCAGATTGCGGTCATGTTGCGCAGTGGCATCAGTTTGCTGGACGCCTTGAACTTAAGTCTTAAACATTGCCGGATTGGCGCGCGTTCGACCTGGGAGCGTTTGTCAAAGCGCATTCAGCAAGGCAGTTCGTTTACCGATGCCCTCTCCGAGCATAAAGCTTTTAGTGAATTTACCATTCAGTTAATTCGGGTAGGCGAACAAACCGGTCATTTAAATACGGTAATGGATGAAGCGGCCAAAGAAGTAAAAGCCAGTCGGCAATTAAAAAAACAAATCACCACTGCGTTAAGGTCACCGGCCTTTTCTTTGTTAATGGCCATTGGCATTGTCATTTTTATGATGACCGGGCTGATTCCCGAGATTAAAAAATTGCTGAAAATGATGGGTAAACCGATGCCTCCGATAACCAAGGCACTGATTGATACCTCGGATTGGATCATTGCCAACGGCATGCTGATGTCGGTTGTGGCGACAACGGCGGTGGTTGCTTTTATTGTGTTTTACAACTGGCCGCCCAGTCGCTGGTGGATAGACAAATACGTTTTAAAAATTCCGGTCATCGGCTACGTTTTGCGCTTATCGGGCACGGTGTTGTTTTGTCGGGCCATGGGCTTATTGCTGCGCAGCGGCGTGGTTATGGTCGATGCCTTAACGACCATGGAACAATTGCACGTTAATAAATACATGGCGAGTCGTATCGCCTTTGCCCGCGAGCAGATTATTCAGGGCGGGTCTCTGGCTGATCAGATGGAAATTGAGTCGGGTTACATGCCACTGGTGCTGCAAATGACGCGGGTCGGCGAAAACTCGGGAACCCTGGATCAAATCCTGACTGAAATGACTGAATACCACGATGAATTACTTAAACAAGCTATCGCTACACTTACCGGCATGATTGCGCCAGCCATGACGATCTTTGTCGGCGGTGTAATTGGCTTTGTCTATGCGGCTTTTTTAGTCGCCATGTTTGCCGCCGCCGGCGGGAGTCCCAAATGAAGTTGCCGTATTTTAAAGTTGCGGTGTTATTGCTGTGTTGTCAGTCGTTATCTGCCGAAACGCCGGTTTTAAACGATCCTACCCGCATGACCCCAACACTTGAGCAGGGCCTTGCCGGTGTGTTGCGGCAGGTAGATAAAAAGCAGACCGCGCTTGCGGACAGTGCCCGTAGCAGTGAAATTGAAGATCCTACCCGCATGAACCAGAATTTCAGGGAAGCGTTAAAACGGGTCTCGTCAGCCAATGGCGCGACGGGTACCGCCGGTGCCGGGGCTGTTGCAGCGGTGCCGGTATTGCCGGACATGAAGCTGGTTGCCAGCGTGTGCGGTATGCATAAGGAAAAAAACCATGTCATGTTGCAGATTAACGGCAGAACAGAAATGGTCGGCATCGGCGACAAAATAACCACTATTAAGGGCACTCAGTTAATGGAAATTCAGGTGCTTGAAATAGAAGGCACGCATGTCAAAGTCGTAGTACAACCCGCCAATGAAACGGTGATTTTACGATGATGGCCAATTCCGATTTTAAGCTAAAAAAATCCTGTTTTTTATCGTTCCCAAGCTTCGGTGTTACTGCAATCAAGACAAGAAAAGCATCGTCATCGCGGCATGGATGGCCGCGATCCCGGAGCCATGGATGGTAACTGATAAACACATCCATGTGAGCTGGATTCCGGCAATCTCTGCAGAAATGACGGCATAACTTTTTGGCATTACGCTCCAGCGTGGGAATGCAGATATGACGCTCTGGCGTCGCGGTTGGCAACGCTGGAGCGTTACCGGAAATATTTCCACGCCAGCGCGTGGCAACCATGAAACGATTAAAACTGACACTACCCATGCATAAATTACCAGCCACTGCCTTTTTTATTGTACTGACCCTGGCGTTGTTGCCGACGTCCTTATGCTCGGCTGCAGCCAAGCCAGGCACTAAAGCGAAAGTCAATCCCGGTCAGGTTATCGAACAAATTGAATTTCGTGATGTGACGGTAGGCGATGCCTTGCGGATTTTAGCGGAGCAATCCAGTCTTAATATTATCTCGTCCAAGAAAGCGGCGGATATTCCGGTAACCATGTTTTTGCGTCGGGTGACTTCCATTGAGGTTATCGAAGCGCTCGCCAAAACTTACAATCTCTGGTATCAGCGCGATGAAGATTCCAATATCGTTCGTATTTACACGGTAGAAGAATACCGGCTGGAACAGGTCGAGTTTAAAAAAGAAGAAACCGAAGTGTTTACGCTAAAAAACGCCAAAAACGCGCTGGATCTGGCTGAGACCATACAGAATTTGTTTGCCGGGCGGGTGCGCATCAGTTACGGGCAGAACCAGCAACAGTTAATGCTGGATTTACAGCAACGCTTTGCGCGCTTTGATATGGTCGATAAGCGGAAAAAACAGAATGTTACTTTTTCCAGTGGTACCGGTGGTACGGGCGGTAACCAAAACAATCAAAATAATCAGAATACCGGCAACCAGGGCGCTGGCGGGCAGGGTGGTTACGGCAATCAGGGTATGGGCGGCGGTCAGGGTGGCTATGGCAATCAGGGTATGGGCAATCAAGGGATGGGAGGGCAAGGCTTTGGCAATAATCAGGGCTATGGTTTGAATAACCAGCAGGGCCAGCAAGGTGCAAACAATATCACTCCTCCTATTGTCGGCGATGCCGATGACATTATGGCTTTGGTAGATAACAGTACCCGCCACCAGTCACCAATTTTTGTCGGCGTTATCAAACATCAGAATCGTGTTTTGGTGCGTACCCGTGATATTGACGCCATGAATGAAATCCGCGCCATTCACAAGCGCCTGGATATGGAAAGCTCCATGTTGTTGATGGAAGTTAAAGTGCTGTCGATTGATTTATCGGATGGCTATGATTCGTTGTTTGATTTTAAAGTCAAGGGTTCTGATGTCAATGTAGCCACCGGAGGCGCGACCGACACCGTAGGTACTTCCAAATTGCTGGATGCCGGACTAAGAGCGGCAGCGGCCGCAATTCCCAATCCTGCCATGCTGGCTACGGTGGTTAGCGATAATTTTGAGGCACGCCTGCAATTAATGGAAAAGGAAAATCGGGTTACCCAATTGGCAACGCCGATGCTGTTGACGTCCAATCAGGAAGTCAGCAGTTTTTTGATGGGTTCAACCATACCCATTTTAATTAATTATACGGGCGGGTCATCAACCACCACTAATGGATTAGGTACTTCTACCCAGCAAATATTACTTCCCAGTCCTGTTTATGAACAGCGCACAATAGGTAATACCTTGTTGTTAACGCCCAATATCAATAGCGACAATACGGTTAGTGTCCAAATAGTAGTGGAAGAGGCGGCACTGATTAAAAATGGAGCGACTATTCTCGTTCCTGTCACTAATGCTGCTCCCGAGTCGCAACTTATCGATATCGTAACGGAAAAAACCTTTAGCGGTTCGGTGATTGCCAAAAGCGGCACAGCCGTTGCGGTGGGCGGTATCATTCAGGAAAATGCGGGCGGACGTGAAAACAAGGTTCCCTTTTTGGGAGATATTCCACTATTGGGTTTTTTCTTTAGAGAAGAGCACCAGGCGCGTACCCGAACCGAGCTGGTGATTATTGTCAAACCGCATATTATCAACTCACCGGTTGAAGCGGAAAGTATCAGCAAGCATGTTTTGGGTACTAACAGCGCTCACCCCAATGCCGGTGATGCGGGCAGTCTGAATGTATATACCAATCCGGATCACCAGCATAAAGGCTACAAACTGGATCAGCCGTTCAAGCAATATAACAATCAGGACAGCATGGACCGTTATAAATGGGACAATCCCAATCCATTGCGTTAATGGACTCTTTAGTTGGTTTTTAAATGATTAAAACATACCCGAAAGTTATGAATAAATTGATCTTTTTTATTATGGTATTGCTGCTGCAAGGTTGCGCTTCGATGCTCAGTAATTCGGCTTATCCGGTATTGATCGAGAGCAAACCTGCCGGCGCGGAGTTTGTCATCAACAATCAGAACGGGGTGGAAATCGGGCGGGGGGTGACACCTTCGACGGTGATTCTGGAAAGCGGCGCGGGTTATTTCAGGCGGGGGTCTTACACGGTTCACTTCAGTAAGTGGGGGTTTGAGCCGCAAGATTACTCGCTGGTTAGCCGGATGAATGGCTGGTATTGGGTCAATATTCCCAACCCCATCGGCATGCTGTTGGTAGATCCTGCAACGGGAGCAATGTGGCGTCTGCCTTTGCGGTTGTTTGCGTTGTTACCTGAAAAGCGCCTCAGTACCAGTCGGTTCAAATAATCACTTATGATGTTACGCATTGATAATTTTGGGCGCGGCTTCACGCTGGTCGAAATGACCGTGGTGTTGTTATTGATCACTCTGTTGGCCAGCGTTGCGGTTCGGGAAACCGCCGAATTGGGTTTTCAGACGCGTTACGAACAGACCAAGGATAGGTTGGAGATGATTAAGCAGGCAATTTTGGGTAATCCGAGGCAGATTATAAACGGGCAGCAGGCGATCAGCGGGTTTGTGGCGGATATGGGGCGGTTGCCGGGAACGCCGCGGGAATTGCTGCAACCCGGCGCATGTCTGACGGCTACTAGCATTCTGTCAGACACCTACTACCAGTGCTTCGATGCCGGTGAAACCTGGACTTGGTTCAATACGCCATGTACCGATAACGCATCCGCCGACAAAGCAACTTGCGATGCAGTACCGGCAACCTGGCTAGGTTGGCGAATCGACGCAACGACGCAAATGGGCCACGGCTGGCGAGGGCCGTATCTGACGGTGTCCTCGTCACCGAACAGCACCGACGCGTTGACCGACGGTTGGGGAACCACAACTGCGGACGACGTTTCGACGACCACATTCGATGAAAGTCTGGCTTATTACGGTTGGCGATTTACGCCAGGGCTAAATCCAGCTTTTCTGAACGATGCCAACACGACGAACGATCAAGATGACCTCGCACCTCCGTATCCCTATCCACGCCGGTTGGTCGTACAAAGCTTGGGGCGCGACCAAACCTTAAATGGTTTACCAAC
>CAIKYI010000516.1 GCA_903831545.1 uncultured Methylobacter sp.
GAAATTGACCGTTTCAGTTTAGTGATTGATGCGATTAACCGTATTCCTTCGTTGCAGGTTGCCGGAGCGCATGTCAAAGAACATATGCGTGATCTGCAGATTGAATGCCGTAACTACGCTTACGAACATGGCACTGATTTACCGGAAGTGGATAACTGGGTTTGGCCGTATTGAACCGTACAGTTCTAACTATTAACAGCGGCTCGTCTTCCATCAAGGCGAGCCTGTTTAAGGCTGAGGGTACGCGACGAAATTTTCGTTATGAACAAGTCCGTGACCAACAGGTAGCATTTGACCAACTTTTGCAGGATTTGGGTGCTGATATACCTGACCTGGTTGGGCATCGTTTTGTGCATGGCGGTGCTATTACCGACCCGGCACGACGCGTAGATGTGACTGAACGTTCCCGTCTTGAAAGATTGATTCATCTGGCACCGTTGCATTTGCCAGGTAATCTGCTGGGACTGGACTTATGTCTGCAACGTTTTAATGCCCCCCAAATTGTCTGTTTTGATACGGCTTTTCATGCCACTTTACCCGAGTTGGCCAAACGTTTGCCAATTCCAAACGAACTGGGCTTGCGGCGTTTTGGCTTTCATGGACTTAATTACGCGTATATTGCGCAAAAACTTCCCGAGCTTTTAGGTGACTCGGCTTATAAAAAAGTGGTTGTTGCGCATTTGGGTAGCGGCGCCAGTCTTTGCTTGCTGGAAAACCTTAAATCGGTAGACACTACCATGGGCTTCACGCCGGCAGGTGGCATTCCTATGGGCACCCGAAGTGGCGATCTCGACCCTGGCGTAATGCTGGAACTTGCTAAGCGCTATAAGACTCCCGAAGCATTGAGCGATGTCGTGTTTCACAAAATGGGGCTTTTAGCCTTGTCGGGTGGGGAAAGTTCGGAGATGAATCAACTTCTGTCCAGTCAAAGCGAACTGGCTCAATTTGCCGTTGATTATTTTTGCCGTCAGGTTCGGGCAGCGATTGGCGCTTTTGCAGCCAAAGCCGGTGGTATTGATGCGCTGGTATTTACCGGAGGGATTGGTGAGCATTCTCCCGAAGTGCGTGAAAAGATTTGTGCTCCTTTGGTGTTTCTTGGTTTTGTCTTAGATTCTGCCGCCAATCAGTCCGGGGCTCTCGACCTTGGACTTGTCAGCCATAAACCGATATTGCTGGTTCCGGCTGATGAGGAAATAATGATTAACAATTTGTGTCAAAGTACCTGTACTTAAGCAATAAAATTTTGATCTAGAAATTTCGATTTATGACGACCATAAGGAAGGTAAATGCCAAGATTTGCCATTCATGGCCTTTGGATTTGCTAAGCAATCTAACAGAGCCGGCTGACAGGGATGGGCATCTGATTTTTAGAATTGAGTTGTCCACATGCTGCTAATACATCGTCGCCTTTAGCGCTTCTTATTAAAGTCGGAATTTTAAAAGTATCTAAAATTGCTTTAAACTTTTCAATCTTATGCAAATCCGGACGCTGGTAATGTGATCCTGGGAATGAGTTAAAAGGAATTAAGTTTATATAGGCACTCTTACCAGCCAGAATCGTTCCCAATCTTTTTGCATCATCTGGTGAATCATTAAAATCTTTTATCAAAATATATTCATAAGTAATGAATTGCTTTTTATTTAACGGTATCTTGTCAATAGTTGCCAGCACTTCATCTAGCGGATATTTTTTATTAATGGGAATAAGTTCATTCCTCTTTTCTTCAAAGGGTGAATGAAGAGATAATGCAAGGTTCACTCCAGGAATTTCCTGGCTCCATCTTTTAAGTCCAGGAATATAACCAGCCGTTGAAATAGTGATTTTTTTAACCCCAATTGAAGTTCCGTGTTTTGATAAATATATTTCGCAGGCTTTTTTAACGTCATCAAAATTATGTAAAGGTTCGCCTTGCCCCATAAAAACTATATTTAAAATTCTCTCTTCTCC
>CAIKYI010000517.1 GCA_903831545.1 uncultured Methylobacter sp.
ACGACTTCATGGGCATCACGAAAAGCCATTCCTTTACGAACCAAATAATCGGCCAGATCGGTTGCGGTGGCAAAGCCGCGTTTGGCGGAGTTGTACATGTTGGCTTTTTTTGCGCTAAGATGCGGCACCATGTCGGCATAAGCTCGCAGGCAATTAATTAAGGTATCAGCGGTATCAAATAGCGGTTCTTTATCTTCTTGATTGTCTTTGTTGTAGGCTAAAGGCTGACTTTTCATTAGCATCAGTAACGACATTAAATGGCCTGTTACGCGGCCTGATTTTCCTCTAACCAGCTCAGGCACATCCGGGTTTTTCTTTTGCGGCATAATAGATGAGCCGGTGCAGAAGGCGTCAGGCATGTCGATAAAATCAAACTGGGCACTGGACCATAAGATCAATTCTTCTGAGAAACGCGATAAGTGCATCATGATGATGCTGCCCACGGCGGTAAATTCAATGGCAAAATCACGGTCACTAACCGAATCCAGCGAGTTGGCAGAAGGTCGGCTGAAACCCAGCAAGTCAGCGGTCATATAACGATCAATCGGGTAACTGGTTCCGGCCAAGGCGGCAGCGCCTAAGGGCATAATATTGATACGTTTAACGCAATCTTGCAGTCTTTCCCTATCACGTACCAACATTTCAAACCAAGCCATTAGATGATGGCCAAAGGTAATGGGTTGGGCGACTTGTAAATGCGTAAAACCGGGCATAATGGTATCGGCATGTTGCTCGGCCAAATCTAGAATGGCGCTTTGCAAGCGGGTGAGTTGGTCAGTGATATGAGTGACTTCACTTCTTAAGTAAAGTCGGATGTCGGTTGCAACCTGATCATTACGAGAGCGGCCGGTGTGCAGCTTTTTACCGGCAATGCCGATTAAATCAGTAAGTCTGGCTTCGATGTTCATGTGCACATCTTCTTGCTTAATTGACCAAACAAATTCACCGGTAATGATTTCATCGCTAATTTGGTGCAGGCCGCTAATAATCGAGTCACGCTCGGTTTCAGTCAGAATGCCACAATGCGTCAACATGGTTGCATGAGCGATTGAGCCTTGAATGTCTTGACTAGCCATGCGTTTGTCAAAATCAACAGAAGCGGTAAATACTTCAACAAAAGCGTCCGTTGCTTGAGCAAAACGTGCGCTGGAAAGTTTTTCTGAATTAACGGTGGTCATGATGGTTGTTATACGGGTTTACTAAAGATGCCGAATTATACCGTTAATCGTCTTGCAATGAAGGGTGGATTAAGCTTTGAAGTGCAATTTATCTTTATGGATATTTAGCAATTGCAGCCATAATCTCCTTTGTAGGTTACAATATTTTACAATTCCATTGTTTTTCTAAAAAATCAAAACTTTGTATAAACAACATTTTCATTTTAGCGAATTACCGTTTTCCATATCGCCTGATCCGCACTTTATATATATGAGTGCCCGTCATCAGGAAGGGTTGGCGCATCTTTTGTATGGTATGGTTTTTGGTGGTGGCTTTGTCGCTTTTACGGGTGAAGTG
>CAIKYI010000518.1 GCA_903831545.1 uncultured Methylobacter sp.
AATGAAACACGATTTTGATATTGGCGACGTTTCTACCCGGGTTTGTGTTTCATTTATGGCATATAAAAACCATCATCATGTTATTTGACGGGATTATCAATAATATTATTCACAATGGTTTGGTAGGCTTGTTCATGACGATTAATAAAGTCATAGTAATTGCGTTGCCACACTACCCGTTTTAGTTGAAGTCAATCCAGGTATGTTAAAGACAACGACTCCAGGGATATGATTTGGCATTAGTTGGAAAACATCCAATTCAAAATTTGTAAATCGTACGGTTAACTTTTGCATTCATTGTAGGCGATTATTCCAAATTCATTCAATTGCATTTCCCCATCGACAAGTTTAGCAAATAAACATTTTTTGGCATCACAACAGATAGTTATAAAATACGCGCCCGTTTCTAAATAATCATATCCACGCAACCTAATGGATCTATTATGACTAATGTTACGATTATAATTTATCATGGTCGATGAATCCTATACGTTAACAATCGGTGCATCATTTGCATTTCTTGATCCTTGATTGCCTGTTATGGTGCGGGGCGGTTCCGGGGAATCGGGCAGGGGGGGGGGGGGAATCCTGCCACTTCGGGTTATCAACAAATCATTTTCATGCCCGTTGGGGCAATCCCTCGCCACGGATTCCCTCCTAGTATCCTGTATTTTTGTCGTCCCAAGCTTTATCTAAAATGGCATAACAAACCGGTGTTAAGATCAGGCTGGCAGCCATGCCCAGTAACAGGCCGGCCGAGAGCGACAAGGTCATCGGAATTAAAAATTGCGCTTGGGGACTGGTTTCCAATAGAGCCGGTAAAAAACCGGCAAAATTGGTTAAAAAAGCCAGAAAGATCGGTCGAAACCTTGATGAGCAGGCCTCACAAATCAGTTCGGCAAGCGGTTTATCCGGATCATGATGTTCTTTCATGTAATCCAATAGCACCAAACTGTCGTTTACGACCACACCGCTGGCTGCAATCATGCCGACCAGGGATTCCATTGACAACGGTAAGCCCACCAGTCCGTGGGCAATGACCGCTCCGCACCAGGCAACCGGCGCCGCCAACAGAAAAATCAACGGTTTGAGATAAGAGCGGAACGGAACGGCTATCAATATGTAAATGACCAGTAGTGAAATCAGGGTATTTTTTCCCAACGCATCGGTCATATCGAGTTGTTCCTGGCGCTCCTGCCCGATAGTGATGCTCAGGCCGGGATAGGCCGAACGCAGATTTTTCAATTCACCGGCTTCCAATTCGGCATAGATTGCATTGATATCGGCTTTTTGACTATCAATCCGCGCCTGTACTTTCAGAACTCGGTGGCGGTCTTGTCTAATCAGTTTAGCGACGCCGGGAGTTAAGGTTATGTTGGCTAATGTCCCCAACGGCGCATGCTGACCTTTCGCTAGTTGCACCGGCAGCGCTGTTAGACTGTCCAGCGACTGACGTTCTTCACGCGGATAGCGTACCATCACTTTGACTTCATTACGGCCACGCTGCAAGCGTTGAACTTCATCGCCATAGTAACCGTGGCGAACTTGTTCGGATAAATCTTCCAGACGCAAACCCATGCGTTCCGCTTCGGGCTTTAGAGATAGCCGAAGTTCCGGCTTGCCCGGTTCGCTGGAATCCACTACATCGTAAACGCCCGGATAGCGGGAAAGCGCATTTTTGAGCTCAGACGCAATTTTGGGTAACAATTCCGGATCGGCCGCGCCCAGATCAAATTCGATGTCGTAAGGAACATCGCCTTCCTTGTATAGAAAATCGATCTTGGTGCGTCCCAAATCACCGACGCGTTTACGCCATTCATTAATAAAATCTTCGACGACGATGCGTTGGCGACCTTCGGCTGAAAATTCGGTCCAGAAACCTGCGCCGTGCTCGAAAATGATAGTTTCCAGACCGACCACAATGCTGGCTTTAGGCTGATCTTGAGTTGTATTGACAACGCCATCGAGTTCATCGCGCAATGAAAAAAATGCCTGCTCTACCTGTTGCGCGCGATGACGTACTTCGCTGTAAGGTGTATCTTGCGGTGAGGTCAGGGAAACCCAGAAACTGTCCTTGATGACATCGGCCTGCAAGGACATCCGCAGACGGCCACTGTCCAGCCAGGCTCCGCACAGCAGTAACAAAACCATAAAAAAGCTAACAGTAAGGTAACGCCAGTTCAGCGCCAGTTGTAAAAACGGGCGGTAATAGCGCTGGACAAAATGCTCCAGGCTACGATTCAGCTTGCTGCGTAAATACTCCAGTTTTGAAATGGAAGATTTGGCTCGATGCGGTTTAGCCAGATGCGAGGGCAAGATCAGCAACGCCTCGACCAATGAAAATATCAGGGTCAAAATCATCACTATACAGATCGGTTTCATCATCTGTCCTGCCCAGCCCGGTAGAAATAACCCGGGCAAGAAAGCCACCAGCGCAATAAGTACCGATAAAATCACCGGCAAAGCTACCGCTTGAACCCCATTTATTGCAGCGGCAAGACTGGATTGTGAATCTTGACCGTCTTTTTGATGTGAATAAACGCTTTCGCCGATAATTATCGCGTCATCGACCAAAATACCCATCGCCAGCAGAAAGCCGAATAATGACAACATGTTAAGCGATACATCCAGCATTGGCATTAGCCATAAGGCGCCGAGCACGGAAGTAAAAATACCCACGCCGGACCAGACCGCAACACGCAGTTGTAAAAACAAGGTCAACACTAAACACACCAGCACAAAACCGCCAAGACCATCCTCTACCAGTGTTTGTACTCGCTCGTCATAAGCCTGCGAATCATCCCACCAGGTTGTCATTGCCAAACCTTCCGGTAGTTTCGACTGCATGTCGGCAACATAATCCTTAACTCGTCGCGCTACTTCGACAGAGCTGAATTTGGTATGGATTTCCCAGCCTTGAGCGGTTTCACCATTATGATGCCATTCCAAAAGACGTTCTTCGAGACCGTCTTTAACCGTTGCCACGTCGCCAAGCAGTAGTCGAGTTCCATCGGCATGGCTGCGCAATATAAGATGACTGATACTGAGCGCATCCTGTGCTTTACCCTTGACTCTAAGTTGCAATTCGCCCGCTGGGGTTTTTATAAGGCCGCCAGACTGATCCAGCGACGCGCGGCGGATAGCTTCGGTGATGTCATGCAGGGACAGGTGATATTGATTGAGTTTGGCGGAAGCGACTTCGATTACGATCTCATAGGGAATCTCGCCATAATTACGAACCCGAAGCACACCCGGAATCTGCTCAAGATCGGCGCGAAGGCTTTCTCCGAATTTTTGCAAGGTCAGTGAATCGGTAGGTCCGTGCAAAGCCACCCAAATAACGCCGTCATCGTCATTTCTCAGAGCCGGATGTATATCGATTTTTTCCAGATTTTTTGGTAAGCGGGGAATGTTTTGAACACGACTACGCAGCGAATTAATGAGCTGTTCCTGCTCAAAGTTTGGCAAAACCAACACATTTACTTTGCAGCTGCCTTCCTGAATCTCACTGCTTTGCCGTTTGACGCCAGGCAAATCACGAATCGCCTCTTCAATACGCACACAGATTGATTCCTCGATTTCCAGAGGGCCCGCGCCAGGGTATTCAGCGATAATTTCAATCTGTTGTGGATTGAAGCGCGGAAAAACTTCCTTGTCCATCACTTTAAAACCGATGACTCCGCCGATCATGATCAACAGCATCAACAAATTGGCCGCAACCGGATTGGCGGCGAACCAGGCGAGCAGACCGACGGGGCGATACTGGAGTGGCTTACTCATGATTCAGAAACATAGAACGGGCTTCGAAATGTCGGGTTACGCTATGGCTAACCCGACCTGCGCAACTTTCAATATTCATTCAAGCCTGACCTTCATGCCTTCGACCGGCACCTGAATGTCTGAAATAACAACCCGATCGCCTTTATTAAGCCCCTGTTTCACCAGAATAAGCTCCGCTTCGTTGCGCAACACTTCAATAGAGCGAATTTGCAAGCGCAAATCGGCATCGACTATTAAAACTTGCCGGGCCGTATTGACTGCAATTTGTGGTAGCACAAAAATATTTTGCAGTTCTTTGCCCTCAATAATCGCCTGCACAAACAGCCCTGATAGTAGCGGTGGATGAGCTTGCATTTGGGTATAGGGATTTAGAACTTCAGCGACTGCGTAAAGTACACCGGTAGTGTCATCCAGCTTGCCTTCGGTACGAACAATTCGCCCTTGCCAGGTTTGGAGTTTACCGGCGAAGTTGGCGGATAATTCGACTTTGGGGCAAGCATTGCATGACTTGCCACTCGTTCCTAGCGGCAAGTCAACATAAGCCAATTGGTCGGTCGGTATCGGCAGTCTTATTTCGGCAAGATCGGTAGAATAGATATGCGCAAGTTTTTCACCCGCCTGAATGGTTTGGCCCAAACCTGCAACTTTGGTTTGAAAGCGTCCGGCAAAAGGAGCCCGCAATTCACAACGACTGCGTTTGATTTGGGCTTGCAACAGGCTGGCTTCACCGGCTTTAAGTTTGGCGCGGGCTTCCGCCAGTTGTGGCTCATGCATCGCCAGCGAGGTTGCTGCGCCTTCGCCCAAGGCTTGCCATTCGCTGTGCGCCTGATCGGCCTGGGCTTCTTCCATTGCCAATTGCCGTCTGGCTTCGGCGATCTGTGCCTGAGCCAGTGCGATAGCATAATCGTAATCTCGCGGGTCAACGGTAGCCAACAAATCGTTGTCGGCAAAAAATCCGCCTGTAACAAAATCGGCATGAAGTTGGATAATTTTGCCTGACACTTCCGGGATTAAATCGATTTCATTGCGTGGCGTGACCACACCTTGAGAATGAACGGTAAGCCTTAGTTTTTGCGGTTCGACCTGAATCACGCTAACCAATGGCACTTCGATGACTGGTGTTTGCGTTACCAAGACGGGACGCGTGGCCAGGATAGCAAAGGCGCAGGCCATGCCTGTCAGTAACAGGACGACAGGCAAAAATATTTTTAACCGGTTATGTTTAATCATTTTTTATTGTTAAGTAACGTTTACCCTGTTTGCTTGCAGCTGTGGTGTGTTCTCAACGCGGCGCGTAGATACTGCATTCCCACGCAGCGCGTGGGAACGAGACTAACAAGACTAAATCCATTATTCCTTGATAGGCTTCTTTATTTTTTCTCATTAAATCCCCCCACCCAAGGCCAGATAAAGATCAATACGATTGTTCAGTAAATGCCGTTGTACCGACAGGTGCTCACTTTGGGCATTCAGGGTACTGCGGTAACTGTCCAGCAATGTCAGAATTTCGATCAGACCCTGACGGTAAGAATATACCGCAAGTTTACGACTGGCCAGGGTTTGTTCTACCGCTTCTTTGAGGGCCTGCTCCTGTTCCCTGAGCCACTGTTCTGCAGCCAGCGCTTGCTCTACCTCTCTAAAGGCATTAAGCGCGATGCTTTGATATTCATTAAAAGTTTCCTCGGAACGTGCCTCCGTTAAACGTATTCCGGCCTTGAGCCGACCACCGGTAAAGACCGGCTGTACTAGTCCCATGGCCAGATTCCAGGCAACGGCGCGGGGATCAACCAACTCGGTCAGCGCCGGACTGCTGGTGCCGCCCGTAGCGGTCAGGGTAATCCTTGGCAGGAGCGATTTTTTGGCGCTTTCAGTCCGGGAATCAGTTGCCTGCAAACGAGCTAACGCGGCAAGCAGATCGGGCCTTCGCGCCAGCAGTTCCGAGGGCAGGCCGGCGGCTAAAACAGATGGGGGAGACGGCAAGGCTGATAGTTTGGTTAAACTATTGCCCGGATAGCGCCCCAATAATACTTCCAGTCGGCGTGTGACAATTTGCACCTGATTACGCGAGTTGGCCAATTGCGCTTTGGCATTTTCCAGATCAGTGAGTACCAGCCGCAAATCCAGGCCGCGCGTCAAGCCTCTGGCAAAGCGGCCGCGCACCAGATCGACTATGGTGCGGCGATCCTTGATTGATTGCTCGGCGACCTCGGTCTGAAGATTGGCTTCGATTAATTCAAAATAACTTTGCGCGGTACGTGCCGCAAGTGACAGTCTTGCGCCCTGATAATCCGAAGTGACTGCGTCCGCGTCCTGTTCGGAAGCCTGTTGCGTAGCTTTGATACGCCCCCAGACGTCAATTTCCCAGCTCATCGTAAACAGTACCTCGAATGCGCCAGTCTCGCCCGAGTTTAATTTACTACGCCGGTATCCCGGTGCAAAAGCCATCTGTGGCCAACGCGGAGCGCCGTCAATACGAGATTGTTCTCTGGCAACGGCAACTCTTGCCGCAGCAGTTTTGAGATCATAATTATTGTTTAGCGCCTCCTGCACAAATTGGCTGAGCGCAGGGTCGGCAAAAGCACTTAGCCATTGCATGTTAATCGGGTTGCTGTTGGCCTGGTCAGTTGCCCATTGAGCCGGTGAGTTGATTATATCGTTGGTATTCCGCTCCGGAACAGTCGCACAGCCTGCTGTGAGCAATATGGCCACGTTGCAAAACAAACGAAGTGCATTATTAAAAAAAGGAGCGGGCAAGTTATTGTTCCACCGTCACAAATGCAATCTTGGCAATCCCGGCATGTTGAACGGTTGCCATCACTTCGGCAACCTTGGCATAAACGACATTCTGATCAGCATATAAATGCAAACCGATTTCGGGGTTTTGTGAAAGTTCGTCCTTCAAAGCCGTTTCAAGTGTTGCAAGATCGGCCAATGGCAGTTTGTTTAGCGTTATCAAGCCTTGCGCGTCAATACCCAGTTGCAAGGGTTGCTGCTTGATTTCCGCCGTAGTTTCGGCAGTTTTTGGTAAGGTCACCTGTACCGATTGAGTCAACAATGGCGCTGTCACCAGTAAAATAATAACCAGCACCAACATCACATCCACCAGGGGCGTGACGTTGATTTCACTCATTGCTTCAGCGCTTTCCGATTGCGGTTTAAAAGCCATGCTTATGCCTTAACCTTGGTTTCTGAACTAAAAGCGATATGCAGAAAACTGGCAACAAAGTTTTCCAAACCGGCCCGTTGCTGTTTGACCTGGCGCAGAAAAAAGTTATAGCCCAACACTGCAGGCACAGCTACAGCTATTCCGATTGCCGTGGCTACCAGGGCATCGCCAATGGGGCCCGCAACGACATCAAGACTGGTCGAGCCACTGGCGGTAATCTCATGCATTGCATGCATAATGCCTAATACGGTGCCGAACAGGCCGACAAACGGCGAGGTGCTGCCGATACTGGCAAGCAGGGTCAAGCCGCTTTCCATCAGATGCTGCTCTTTTTGCATTTGCACCAATAGCGCCTGTTCCAGTAAATCAACCGGCGCACCGATATATTTAAGATGCTTGCGGTCAGCCTTAACGCTTTCAGACAGCCACGAAAAACCCTGTTGTGCGATGCGGGATTGCGGACCTATCGCTTTGTCTTTGGGCAGTGTTTGTGCGCCTGCCAAATCAGCCGCCTCCCAAAACGCTGCTGTAAAACGTCGGTTACGAAAACTATTATTGGTAAATTCCCATATTTTAAAAAAAATCACCGTCCAGGTAGCCACCGAAAAAATCAACAAAGTGTAGAGGGTGCCATCGATGATGGTTTTCGGCTCAAGATGATAGGGCATTAAGGATTCCTTTAGTTATTCAAAATAAAATTAATAGGTACGAT
>CAIKYI010000519.1 GCA_903831545.1 uncultured Methylobacter sp.
AACCTGCTCGTTACCTTTGGTATCTTCTTCGCCAATATTTAACAACCCCACTTTAGGATTATCAATTGCCTCTACCGCTTTAACCAATTCATTACCCATGATGGCAAATTGAAAAAGATGTTCAGCAGTGCAATCTACATTTGCACCCAAATCAAGTACATGGGTATGCCCATAAATTGAAGGTAATGTCGAGATAATGGCAGGACGATCAATGCCGGGGATCATTTTCAAAACAAAGCGTGCCGTCGCCATTAAAGCGCCGGTATTACCCGCACTCACACAAGCGTCTGCATGACCATCACGAACCAGATTGATGGCAACACGCATGGATGAATCTTTTTTGTTTTTAAGCGCCTTGGATGGTGACTCATCCATACCAACACACTGGGATGCATGATGGATAGTGAGTCTGTCTTGATAATCGGCTAATTCCGATGGCAATAACTGTTTAATAACAGCTTCATCGCCCACTAAAATCAGTTTTAAGTCTGGATTGTTTTTTAAACAATCCAATGATGCCGGAATAGTGACTTCAGGACCGTGGTCCCCGCCCATCGCATCAATTGAAATTGTTAAACTCACGCCGACGAACAACTCCGCAGTTATTAAAGGAAGCCGAACCAGATATGATTCGGCATGGCATCATTTCAGAGCAAAAAGCGATTACTCTTCGCTTGCGCCTACGATCTGACGACCTTTAAAGTAACCGTCCGGAGTCATGTGATGACGTAAATGCATTTCACCAGTGATTGGATCTTGAGTTAATGCTTTTGCTGTTAAGGCGTCATGTGAACGACGCTGACCACGTCTTGAACGTGATACTTTACTTTTCTGTACGGCCATTATAAATCTCCAGTGTTTTTAAGTTTGGCTAAAATGGAAAAAGGGTTTTCAGGGGATGACGACTCGTCATTCACTAATGGATCTACGCTGTTATTGTCAATTTTCTGGACAAAGCAAGCATGTTGGTGCTTTGGAAAAGCGGGTAATATGAGCAATATCTCATCTTCAATAATATTTTTAAGAAGAATTTTTTCTTCCTCAACCATTAATGGCTCATAATCTTCGGGCAATCTGTTCGCTTGATCCATTGAATTAACAATACCTAATTTGATCGCACAATCAATAGGCAAATCAACAGCCTCCAGACAATTTTGGCATTCAAGCTCCAAAACAGCCTTAATATGACCCTCAACTTTGGCCAGTCGCCCTTCCCGACCAAAAAAAAGGTCGACAGCAACTGTACCGGTGTCGTTAATCAGCATTTTCGCCAAACGATCCAGATTTTTTAATGGTATTTGACCCTTCAATTCACCACGCTTATCAGCGAGATGTAAAGGATCGATATATTCGGGTAATCTATCTAACATAACTGCGAAATAATATAGGGAAAAAATAAAAGCGTCAAATTCTAAATACAATTTTTATTATATAAAATAAAAGGCTCTCATTAAAAAACCTCACTATTTAGAATAAAACCAACCATACATGGATAGTGCAATCTTTAAAAGACCTCGCTCTTCTTAATTAACAGAGCACCTTCATTCCTTGACTTGGAACACTTATAATATCGGCACATTATACTTTAGACAGAAAATTATCCGGCATTTTTCTTCGTTAAATGCACTCATGACTAAAAATCGATTATTTTTTTCTTTTAAGATTATTAAACTTAAACTAAGGCCAACAAACGCCG
>CAIKYI010000520.1 GCA_903831545.1 uncultured Methylobacter sp.
GCATCAATCTGCTTTAAAACGTTCTGATAAACAACGCTGTTAACAGATTCAAAACGCTGTTTAAACTCTGCTTCATTCATGTGCTCAGGGAGATCTCTGGGGTCAGGCATAAAATCGCTGTAATCTTTGATTTTCGACATGGCTTTTTGTACTTTTCGTGCACTTTCCGGTGAAGATGTCGCCATTTCCCCAAAACGTGTGCCGGCTTTATCGGCAGCCAGGTCGATAAAACTGAAACCGCTACCTCCATGGGCATCGCTTAATTCTTTTTCTTCACCTGCAATTTGTGCGGCCTGCTGGTTTACCGAGGCGGTTAATGCGGCCGAACCTATAAAATGTTGAGCCAAATCGGTTCGCTTATATAAAAACGCCGGATATTGTTGCCCTGTTACCGGTGTGGACTGGGCTTTGGAAAGCAGTTTTTGAGTTTCTTCTTTATTGACATAGTCATTGATCGTGGCAATAACGCCCCTGTTTTCTTCTATCGCAGTTTCCAAGGTCGACCGCTGGTAAGCCAACTCAAACAAAGGCCGCAACAACTCCGCCAGCGATAAGCGCCATTCTGAATCATGCGTGGCTACTATGTCTGCCAATTTTTTCTGATAGATGTTCAGGGTAGAATTGTCACCGGTATGGGTCAGAAAGTTTCGTGCCTGGAGTAAGATTTCTTTGTTTGTGTAGTAGGTGATGGTGAGTTTTTGCCCATCAATTTTTACCTGCTTCAGGGGGCGGGTTGCAAGAATGAAATATTCATTCAACGACGAATATTGAATAATTTTGTCGATAAGCAAAGTGGCAAATTTTGCGGGTAACAATAATATTCCGGCTTTAAATTTGGTTATGACAGGAAGGTCATTGCCATCAATGTTACCTAATTTAAAGCTGATATTAAGATACTTGCCCACTTTATTTTCAGGCAAGGTCATTGTGACAAAGAACCGCAACTGATTTCTGTTAAATTCCAGGCGAGCGGCGCTTTTAGTATATCGATTTAACAAATAATTGCCGGCAAGATTAAGGTCGGCTTCGTTTAATTCAATAACACCGATTTCATCAGGCTTGGTTTTGGAGCCTTCATGCAGGATTTTTTTTGCTCTGATCAAGTCCTCACGGGTCGGGGACCAGCCCACTTCAAGTTCGGGCCGGTTACCAACGCCAAAAAAAACCAGCATTATGGCTAAAATTATTACTATGCCAAAACAATAAAACAGCGCCCGCAACACTGCATGGAGAAATTGTCGGGAACAACGCATGAAGCGGTTGTCAAAGAAAGCGATCATGACTTGAATCAGGCAAATTCCAGTTTAAATCCGGCCGGTTTCAAATACTCGGTTTCCTGAATTAAATCAGCATGAGTCAAGGGTGCCTGTGCCAGCCATTGCTCTGGAAACTGCAGGGAAATTTTTGATTTAATAACTGTTATTTTAAAATCAGGTAACTGGTATTCCTGCCGGTTTCGATGCAGTAACACAGACAAGCGCAAAAGAATGGTCAGGGTGGGCGCGTCTAAATTCCATGGGGACGGTAACTCCTTGAACGCAGTACGTGAAAACTTACGTCGATGCGCTTTTACAATGGTCGATAATAAAACCTGATCCTGGCGTGAAAAGCCTGCAAAATCACCATTCTCAATAATGTAAGCGCTGTGTTTATGGTAATGGCTATGCGCGATGTCCTGACCAATCTCGTGCAGGTCAGCTGCCCAGTTCAAAAACTGTACAAGATTCTCGTGATTAGGTCCGAAATAATCCTCGCCCAATTGGTTTAATATGAAACCTATCGTCTGCTTAATGCGGGAAGCATGCTCTTTATCGGTATGGTATCGATCAGCCAGGGTTTGCACGGTTGCGGAGCGTATATCGTGGTCATACAAGCGCCCCAGCAAATCATGAATAACCCCCTCTCTCAAGGCGCCATCGGAAACGGTCATTTGCTCAATCCCTAAACTTTTGAAAGTAGCATAAATAATGGCTACGCCACCGGGAAAAACCGGCAGACGTTCTGTATCGAGGTCAGGCAGGTTAAGCTCATTAATATGGGAACATTGAGTGATATGAGCTACCAGCAGTTCCAAGCCTTCTTTGGTTATGCCGTTATTACTCCAGTTTTTGGCTTTGAGAACTTTATCAATGGAGCGTAAGCTGCCTGAGGCCCCAATGGCTTGATCCCAGTTTTTACGCTGAAATTGTTTTTGGATAGGTTCAAGTTGCTGTTCTGCGAACAGAGTGGCCTGGGTGAAGGCATTTCTGGACAGCTTGCCGTCCTTAAAAAAAGCATTGCTAACCAGTACGCAGCCCATGGGCGTACTTTCTTTAACTCGGGGCGTGTCTCCGGAGCCGATGATATATTCAGTGCTGCCGCCACCTATATCCATAACCAGGCGCAAGTTGGCATTGCTGCCAAGGCTATGGGCAACGCCTTGATAGATCAGGCGGGCTTCTTCTATGCCGGAAATGATATGGATAGGATGGTTCAGGGCTTTTTCAGCTTTTTCCAAAAACTGTTGTGAATTTTTAGCCATGCGCAAAGCGCTGGTACCGACCACGCGAACGCTTTCCGGCGAAAAGTTGCGGATTCTTTGTCCAAATCGTTCCAGACAATCCAAGGCTCTTTCCTGGGTTTTGGAATCCAGGTTATTGTGCTTGTCCAGACCCGACGCAAGTCTCACCATTTCTTTAAGGCGGTCAAGCGTTTGTAACTTTCCATTGGTTAAACTGCAAACAATCATGTGAAAGCTGTTAGAGCCAAGGTCTACGGCAGCAACGATTTCAGGAGGTTTCTTCAACACAGGTTATCCAATTTTTTTATGTAATCAATAAATATTCGATAAGGTTAAAGGTTCAAGGTTAAAGGTTCAAGGTGTTTTTTACACATTGCACCTTTAATCTTGCACCTTGCACTTTTAACCTTTAACCTTACTGCTTTAATCTTGCCACTACAAAGTATGAATGCATTATCCCTGCGTAACCTTAAAAAAATTTATAATAATGGCTTTGTAGCCTTAAAAGGCATTGATCTCGAGGTTGAAGCGGGCGATTTTTTCGCTTTACTCGGCCCCAATGGCGCAGGCAAGTCAACAGCTATAGGCATCATCAGTTCGCTGGTTAATTCGACCAGTGGTTCGGTCAGCATCTTTGGTCATGATTTAAAACAGGAACAGGCAAAAGCTAAAAGCTGTATCGGCCTGGTTCCACAGGAAGTCAATTTCAATCAGTTTGATACGGTCAAAAGCATTGTCCTGAATCAGGCCGGCTATTACGGTATGCCGCGTAAACTTGCACTGCAACGAACTGAATATTGTCTTAAGCAAATGGATTTATGGGATAAGCGTGATACCGTTTCCAGGCGGTTATCAGGTGGCATGAAGCGCCGGGTTATGATTGCCCGAGCCCTGGTGCATGCGCCAAAACTGTTGATTCTTGATGAACCTACTGCGGGCGTCGATATTGAAATACGTCGTTCCATGTGGAAAATGATGCAGGAGGTCAATGAACAGGGCACAACAATTATTTTAACCACGCATTATCTGGAAGAGGCCGAAAGCCTGTGTCGTAATATCGCCATCATCAATCACGGTTTAATTGTTGAAAACTCCGATATGAAAAGTTTGCTGGCAAGACTCCATATCGAACATTTTGTATTGGATCTGGCCAAGCCGATTTCCACAACACCCATTGTTGAAGGTTTTCAGATAGAGCGCCTGACGGACAAAAGCCTCAGTGTGGCAGTTCCCAAAGAACATGGCCTTAATCAGTTGTTTAGTCAGTTAAGTGCGCAAAACATTGAAGTCATAAGTTTAAAAAACAAGACTAATCGACTCGAACAGTTATTTATGGATTTAATTGACTCAAGTCCCTCAGACATAAACGCCGGAGATTCTCAGTAATGAATTACTCCATTGCCTTTAAAACTATTGTCGTCAAAGAAATTTTTCGCTTTATCAGAATCTGGCCGCAAACCTTACTGCCGCCGGCGATCACCACCGCACTGTATTTTTTGATTTTCGGCAAATTGATTGGTGACCGGATAGGCACTATCAGTGGCGCCAGTTATATGGATTATATTGTCCCTGGCATTATTTTAATGTCGGTTATCAGTCACTCCTATGCCAACGTAGTCTCTTCGTTTTACTCGACCAAGTTCCAACGTAATATTGAAGAATTACTGGTTGCACCGATACCAAACTGGGTGATTTTGGCTGGCTATGTCAGTGGAGGCATTACGCGGGGATTATTGGTCGGGGTCGTGGTTGCTTTAATATCGCTGCTCTTTGCAGATATAAAGGTCAGTGATATTGGGATTACCCTGTCTATTGCTCTGCTGACCGCTACGGTCTTTGCATTGGCCGGTTTTATTAATGCGATACTTGCGGAAAGTTTTGACGACATTTCGATTATTCCCAATTTTGTGTTAACGCCCTTAAGCTATTTGGGTGGCGTTTTTTATTCAATAGACATGCTGCCCGGGATGTGGCAGACCATCTCGATGGGTAATCCTATTTTATATATGATCAATGCTTTTCGTTATGGCTTGATAGGCGTTACGGATGTTGATATTCAACTGACCTTTGTTATTACCTGTGGTTTTATTATTATCCTGACCTCATTTAGCCTGTTTCTGTTGCACAAAGGCATAGGGATTAAGAATTAACCAGTCGCTTAGTATTGGGGTGGTTTTATGCGTGCTTTGCTTGCCTGATTTCAATTGATGGGCTAGTATCAATATAATTATTATTAAGGAGTTA
>CAIKYI010000521.1 GCA_903831545.1 uncultured Methylobacter sp.
CATATTGACTTTGTTTAACGAGGTGCCACCAGTATCTTCACTGACCTGCCGACTGTAATTACTGCTGACCGAACAAGGTACACCGCCCACGACCAGGTTCGGATGCGGGTCCTTACCGCCAAAAATTGTGTGCAGCTTGACCACTTCTCTGGCCCAGCCCAGTGCATCCAGGTAATGGTCGACGGCAAGCAGATTCCCCTCGGCTGGGAGCCTGTATTCCGGGTGCCCCCAATAACCGTTTGCAAATAAACCCAGCTGACCTCTGTCGAGAAGATTTTGTAATTTATTTTGCACATCAATAAAGTGCAGCTTCAGTGCCGCATCACCAACCGTACCAATCGGGTATTTCGTTTTATAATAGTCGCCATTGTTTTTTCTTGCCAAAGCGACCGTTGAAGCGGCCAACGTAGCCTTTGCCGGCGCATTAGCTCCCAAGGCTTTGGTAACATCAACCCAATCCAGTGCATGCAAATGATAAAAATGCATGACATGATCGTGGACGTATTGCGCACCAATCATCAGATTGCGGATCAATTCGGCGTTTTCCGGAACCTTAACACCTAGCGCGTCCTCCACTGCCCTGACCGAGGTCAGTCCATGTACCACCGTACAGACGCCACAGATACGCTGCGATATATGAGCCGCATCGCGTGGATCACGACCTTTCATAATAACTTCAATGCCTCGCGCCATGGTGCTGCTGCTATAGGCCTTGGTAACAGTTTTACCATCTGTACCAAGTTCAGCTTCGATACGCAAATGCCCTTCAATCCGGGTGACCGGATCAATTACTATAGTTGTCATATAAATACTCCAAATCTTCGCGCACGAAGGCGCAGACAAAAAACAATTAATCCCTGATAGTTTTGGGATCTAAGTGGTTGTATAAACCGACAGTGACGTTCCCTTTGGCATCCAAGGACTTTTGATCCCAAAAACCAGGCTCAGAGCAACCCAGACAACCATGCCCGGCTTCCATGGGATATCCCGTGCCCTGGTTCCACTTTAAGGTTGTACAGGCGTTGTGGGTAGTCGGTCCCTTGCAACCCATCATGAGTAAACAATGACCCGCCCGCGCACCAGCATCGTCAAAACTCTCGACAAAAAGGCCGTCCTCAAAAAAGTCCTTGCGATAACATTCCTCATGCACGGTCTCCCCGTAGAACATGGTAGGCCGCAGATTTGAATCCAGGGATGGCGCTTTTTTGTTCAGTATCCAGTAGATTAAAGTACCGGCAATTACCTCGGCAATGGGCGGGCAACCGGAAACATTGATCACAGGCTTGGTCGCGTAGATGCCGCCGAAGCTTTTCAACGCCGCCTTGATGGAAATTGCGCCCGTTGGACTCAACCCATTGACGCCCTTGGCTGCAGGCAGTCCGCCAAAACTGGCGCAAGTACCTACCGAAACGACTGCCGCAGCGTTGGTAGCGGCTTCCTTTAAGAGTTGCAACCCTGTTTTACCGGATTGAATAAAAAAGCCTGCACCGCCCTTGTCATCAGGTATCGCTCCATCGACTACGAGTACATGGGGTCTAATCTTTTTGGTAACTGGATCAATGCGATTGATCGCCTGTGCACGTGACAACTCAGCCTGGTCACCCGATGGTGCCATCAAGGTTTCAGAATAATCCAGTGAAAGCGCAGTCAAAAGAATGTTCTCAATGGAGTCGGTTTTAAACTGGGTATTTGGAAATACATTAATCAGCGATTCCAGACAGCCAGTACATTCCTGAAAAGAAAGATAGACAACTGAAGTAACCGGACTTAACAATGCAGCCTCAACCAGTTTTGGCATTAGCGAAGTCGGGATAGCCATAATGGCTGACATTCCCATGCAATATTTCATAAAAGTACGGCGGCTAACGCCAGCATTTGCCAACCTTTCACCCAGCGTTTCAAAAAGCGGCATTTCCTCCTGGATTGCCGTATCAAGATGCCCGGATATTCTTGATGTAATGGTATTTCTTAGTTCTTTTTTTGATACGTTCGACATAACACACCTACTATTTTAGGATTAATTGATGTTCGCG
>CAIKYI010000522.1 GCA_903831545.1 uncultured Methylobacter sp.
CAGGGAACGGAGTATTTACGACAGTCCGGAAACTTGCTGGTCAAAAAAGCCCGCTAGAGCCGCTATTCACAGCTTGCTTTGGATTTGGTTGATCAATTGCATTACTGTAGTGATTATTTGGGTGCGCTTGAGGTTTGCAAACAGGCGGTGCAGCTAAATCCGGCTCTTGTTCGCGGCTTTCAGTTACTTGCTTTAAGTCATTCGCGACTGAATCAAAAAAAACCTGCCTTGGCCGCCGGGCGAAAGGCTTTGAGTTTGGCTCCGAACAGCGCCGTGCTTACCATTTTACTGGCAACGCTGGAAGCTGCCGACGGTCTTGCAGAAGAGGCTAAACATCGCTTGCAAAAAGTTCTGACTTATTCATTAATGACCCTTGAAGAACAATTCAGGGCGCATAAAGAATTGGCGCGCATTCTCGATAAACTTGGCGAGTATGATCAAGTATTTAGCCATTTGCACAAATCAGCTGAACTGTCACTCCGGTTACCGGAAGTAATGCGTCAGGATTTGAATTTGGTTCCGCAGATGCTGAAAACCAATAAAGCAGAGTTCGACCATGAGTTACTCGCGCGTTGGGCGGGCACCGAGTTTCCGGCAGAACAACCTGCGCCGGTATTTTTGTTAGGCTTTATGCGCACAGGTACAACCTTGACCCAGGAAGTAATGGGCGCACACCCCAGGGTTTTTGTCGCTGATGAAACCGATTTGATTGTGTCTGTAGTTCAGGAATTAAATAAGATCTCGCATTACCGGGGCAGCGTGCCTGAGCAACTTAGGTCGCTGGATTTGGCTGGCGTGCTTTATTTGCGCGATTTCTACTGGAACAGAGCAAGAGCGCTATTTGGCGACAAAATCGGACAGCGCCTGCTGCTGGATAAAACGACAATGAATAGCATTGATCTGGGTTTGATCAATTGTCTGTTTCCTGATGCCAAGCTGGTATTTTTAGTACGAGATCCACGCGACGTCTGCCTGAGTTGTATGATGCAAACCATGATTCCTACGCCATCAACAATACATTTACTAAGCTGGCAAGGCACTGCAAAGTTTTATGCCCAGGTCATGGATTGGTGGATGACTATTAAACCCCAATTGACACTTGATTTTGTCGAGTTTCGCTATGAAGATGCCGTGTTTGAATTTGAGCCTGCTTTTCGTAAAGTCTTTGCCTTGCTGGATTTGGAGTGGGTGCCTGAGGTTGCCGATTTCCATACAAAAGTTGCAGGCAAATACATCGCCAGTCCCAGTTTTAACCAGGTAGCGCAACCGCTGTATTCTTCATCAGTTGGACGCTGGCGAGCCTATGAAAAGGAATATGCCCAAATTTCAACTTACCTGCAACCCTATATTGCTGCTTATGGGTATGAGGTCTAATAGTTTTTTTATCAGCTATTTACGAATATTTTAAAGCTATATTTAAATAACCGATGAAAAACTTAAATAAACCCGGGCTCTTTATGGTTCCTGTCTTAAAATGGGGCACGGTTACCTTTACGGATTACAAAAGCAATATTGGCTACACCGATCTGCAAAACCTGTTGGGTAGTTCTTATAATCTGATTGAGGTAGATTGGACTGACCGTGGACAAAATACATGACCCAAACTGCTACCAACAAAATCCGCCGCAATGAGCCCTGCCCTTGCGGCAGCAGAAAAAAATATAAAACGTGCTGTGCCAACGCAACCGATCAACAGGGTATTTCCCCTATTACCGACATTGCAACTTTGAATCAGTTTGCCCAGCAGGCTATTGCCAGCTCCGATTTTGTCCAGGCCGAGTCCTGGTTTAGAGAGTTACATAAAGCCAAACCAGCCGATGCTTATTTTTTAGCCAGCCTTGGTCAGGCACTTTGTTGGCAAAGACGCCTTAAAGAAGGTATCGCTTATTTACTGCAAGCAGCAAAACTACTGGAACGGCAAGCCCTTAAAACCCGTGATCCCAGTTTGGCTCAGGAATTATCCGCCCAGTTGCTATATTGGGGAGAAGCAAAAGCCGCCGAGCGACTGGCTCGACTGGCGTTGACTTTGGCCCCTGAATCCCCATCTGCCTTGAATAATATGGTGCTGTGCCTTACCCGGGTTAACAATAATGCCGAGGCACTGCCGCTGGCACAGCAGGTTTGCAAGTTGTTGCCAGACCATCCTGGCTGTCACGTTTTGCTGGCGTTGATTGAAGACAAGACCGGCCAAACCGACGCGGCTTTACAACGCTTACAGCAAGTCATTGCCCGCAACGTTGATGTCGAACAAACGGCACGGGCCAATCTGGAATTGGGGGTTATTCTCGACAAACAGGGCCGCTATGAGGAAGCTTTTACCGCTTTAACCACATCTGCAGCCAGCAATTATGCGGCATTGAAGCAACACCCCGCTGAACGTGAGTATTTGTTTGATACCCTGGCCCGCAGCAGCGAAAATTTTACCCGTCAACTTTTGCAACGCTGGTCTGTGGCTGAGTTAAGTAATGATGGCTTGCCGGTGCCGGCATTTTTGATGGGCTTTTTGCGGTCAGGTACTACCTTGACCGAACAAGTATTGGGTGCTCATCCGCAAATTATAGCCACTGACGAAAGCAGTATTGTTCATGAGTTAACCCAGGAGTTGCAAAAGCTTGGCGGTAATGATCACGCAACAGCTTTACAGTCGATAACAGTGCCAGAGATAAAGCTGCTGAGGCAGTTTTACTGGCGACGACTGCGTGAAGAATATGGTTCGCAAGTAATGCACAAACAGGTGGTTGACAAGAATGCGCTAAACACCATGGATGTGGGTGTCATCAGTGTGATTTTTCCGGAAGCCAAAATTTTGTTTGCCTTACGCGATCCACGCGATATTTGCGTCAGTTGTTTTATGCAGGCTTTTAGCCCAGCACCTGCGACGGTTAATTTACTGTCATGGGAAGGCATAGCCAGGCAATATGCGGCGGTGATGGGTTATTGGTTGCTGTTACGAGGTAATATTCAACCGGCTTATTTAGAATTGCGCTACGAAGATACGGTTGCTGATTTTGAAACCACTTATCGGCGGGTTTTTGAGTTTTTGGACTTGCCCTGGCATCCAGGTGTCGAGCAATTTCATGAGCGGACCAAAGGGCGTTATATTTCAACCCCCAGTTTTGCAGCCGTTTCGCAACCTGTTTACAGCAGCGCAGTGGCGCGTTGGAAACATTACGAAAAGCAGTTTGAGCCGATTATTTCAGAGTTGGAACCGTTTATTAAAGCCTTTAGTTATTCGGCATAAAGCTTGGCAAAATAAAGTGCATTATGGCTATGGCATACTGCAACCCGGCGCGTTTTTACTGCATTCCAACGTAGCGCGTGGGAACGAGATAAAAGCTGTTTTAATCCGAGCTTAATGGCAATAACCTAACACTTTGGCGCAGTAATGCTTAATACGTCATTTGAAAACCATGCTGGGTATCTGATAAATGCTCGCTAAGATCGTGATTCTCTTGATCGAACTTTATACCATATTGATAAGGTAAGGTATTTGTTCGATAAGCGATACTGGCCGGCATCTTAAACGTTATATTTGAATAAAACCTGATATTTAATATAATTTTCTGGCGAGTGGAAATATCATGGCTGCTGCTAAAGGACAAGCCATTGCGATTAATGTCGTTTAAGATTACAAAATCAATGAACTGCTCTTTACCGTAGCTAAGGGGAGTAATCTCGCAAAGTGCTACGGAAATATCGGCTCTTACATAACGAGTGATCAGGCGTTCATTTTTAATTGGTGTAAATAATTGATTTTCATCATATAATTCTTGGTTTATGTTATGATTTAGTGATACTTGAATGTTAGGCACTTCTATATCCTTAAAATTAATTATAATTATAAATTCTTAACTGCTATAGGTTTTCAATCGTTCTTGGTTAGAGATTGCTATATATTTGTAATTCAGGCTTAAGAGTGTTTGAAAGTAGTGATGAATCCATTTCAATTATATTTTAACAAATTGACTAATATTGAAATATAGAAGTTCAAACCAAGGTTTGAACTTCATTACTGATTATTCTGGTAGCCTCCTAACTCAGTTATTTAGTGGCAAATTAGCTTGCTGTTGTATCCGGCATTGCTATTAAGTCTGCGAACTAATTTCAAGTCAAAAACTTCCGAATCAAATAGTAAACACTTTAATTTCTCTCGTCCTCGTTTGGAAATAAAGGAGCAGGAGTTGGAGAAAGTAACGGCGAATAACGTGTACCGCTAGACGTTCCTTGAACCCCAAAGTTATTTTCAAATTTCCCAATGTAGGAATTTTTATCTGGCGTAAACTGAATGTCAAAGTTTGATTCGACCGGACCAAAGTTCATGCTCATAACCGCTGAACAATTGGTGTTAATAGTCGCCGTGCCATTAACCGGGCCATTATAGTTGGCATCGCCACTTACAGTGGGGTCAAATGCGCAGTGGCCGGTTAACAGACCTTTGTTTATATTGATTTCGCATTTTCCGGTATGAAAATGGTGATTAATGGCGGCCTGGTAGGTTACATAATTACCATTTAAATCGGAAGCTTTACAGCCTGCAGCCGCATTGGCCTGACTGGATATTAAAAGTGTGGTGGCAATAAATAATAGTTTTTTCATGATGAATGAATTTTCAAGTGTGTAAATAGATTTTAAAAGACCCTGCCAAAGTCCGTTCCGGTAGGGGGTTTAGGATTGTTTTGCCAAAGCGAAATAATCTTTCAGCTCAAAATTGTTAAGCGACTTTTTTGTTGCGACACAAACCCATAAAGCCGGCGATGGCAGAACCGAATAACCAGACTGCGCCAGGGACGGGGACGGGGGCAACGCCAGCTTGGCTAATATTTAATTGATAACCGTCAAGAGTAGCGCCCCAATTGCCATTTTTGTAGCCACCCAAGAATATTTGGTATATTTGGCCTGCATTAGCGTTGAAACTGATGGTGTTCAGATTACTTGGGCTTGCACCACCGATACTATAAGCAACAATATTGGCAGTGCTAAGTCCTGTTCCGGCAAGTGCTGCAGCAACAGGAATGGGGTTGGAGTTACTGGTGATACCTCCAGTGTTATTGTTGGTATTCCAAGATCCATGATGGTTATAGCCTGTAGCAGCATCCATGCCGCTAAAAATGGTAAAGCCGAAATTGGTGCCTGTTTGTACTATACCTGAAGCGCTTAGTGTGACTAATCCAGTGGTGTCTGATTTGAATAAGCCAGTATCCAAATCATGTCGCCATCCTGCAGATGCTGTTTGCGATGCTAATGTTGCTCCTGAGTTGTCACTCCAAGCGCCTTTTGCTGTGTCGATGTCCGCATAGGTTCCATATCTATTAAAAGCATCAAAGGTAGAAATGGTACCGATGCCGCCAATACCGCCAGTGATATTAACACCCCAGTTCATATGGGCACCAATATAACCAAATGGTGTAGCCGTAGCGCTACCGGTACCGGCCCATTTTTGACTAGCGATGTCTCCTACGGTACTGGAGGAGTTAGCATCGGCACCATTTGTCCACCCATCAGTTGCGCCGTAATAGTTGCTATTCCAGACTCCACCTAGGGTAGGGTCAATACTAGCACCGCTTATGTCAGTGCTATTACCGGTACTAAGGTTATACATAGTTGTTACAGCTGCCGAAGCGGTAGAAACAGAACCGGCTGTTAACGCCGCGCCTGCCAGTGCAAAAGCTACTGCTTTGGCTAATTTGGTTTTTGTTAAAGACATTAAAAATTCCTTTAAATAATAATTAATGCTGGGGTGATGCGACCATCTCGGTGAGATCTCGTATTTTCCGTGCCCGCCTCACAACGGGGTTAGCTTTTTCCTAGCGGCTGTTATGCAAAATTGGTAATTACTTGAATTACATTAAGATAAAAGCAATTTAGATGCCAACACTCTGTGGGCATCAATTTAAAAAGGATTTATGTTGATTTTGGGTATGAGCTTTTATATTGAGTGTGTGATATGACCTATTTTTTGGAATTATCAGGTTAAATAACATAGTTTTTTTATTTTTCCTGAAAATAATAAGCTAATTGATGCAGGTTTAATCGAAATATAATATTTATCCTATTGAATTAATTAATAATTATTTTTTATTTTTAAATTATGGCATTAAATTTGCTTTATAGATTGCAGGCAGGTTTCAAACAGGCAGCCTCCTCGTTTGAGCTCAGGGATGAGTAACCCGCCATGGATTGTCGTAGAGTTCAACGCTCTTAAGCCACCCCCGTCGTGAGGCGGACTCGGAAAGCCACGGATCTTGTGTTTGACAAGATGGCCGGGTTGCCTTCTTCGTTTTTTGGCGTGGGAGGGCTCAGTGATTTACTGGTAACTTAAAGATTGTTATCAGCAGACGCTGAATGATTTTAAAAATAACGAGATATTAAGCATGAACAAAACAAAATTAGCCAAAGCAGTTTCCATGATAATTGCGGGGGCCGCGCTGACTGCGGGAGCTTCTAGTGCTTTTGCTTCCACTACTATGTACAACACTTTTACAACGGCTGCAGCTAGTGATACTGATGGCTGGACGCGTACCTATGATAGCACTGGCGCAACCGCAGGTACCGGTCCTGCAAGTCAGGGTAACAAAGGCACTATTGTGCCTTGGCTGGGCACTTCAGGTGGAGCTTTACCACTTAACTATACCGGCTCATCACATTTGAACTGGGCGGTACAATTGGGCAGCACAGGGGACTCGGCCACTATTTCTGCAGCTGATTCTTTGTCGCGTTACGGCACGGCTGCCGAAATCGACACCGGCGGTGGAGCCTGGAATGACAACGGCTTAAATGCATCCGGTGTTGCTACTGCAACGGGTCCTACCGGTTGGAAACATCAAACCGATATCGGTATTATTCAATCAGATGTTGCTCAATACATTACTTTAAATCTTTCAACTATAAGTAATACCTTCAGTCGTTTTGGTGTGACAGTATTTGATGGCGTTGACACCAATACCGGAAATTATAGTCATCATGGTGCTTGGAATGCTCCAGGCGCAGCAACACCCGCACTATTTACAAAAAACAACCCATTTGGAACAACCGGACTTACCAATATTGGTTATTCTGATAATGTTGATGCTGTTAATGGTTATAGCTTTTTGGCTGAAGCCGGTAAACAGTATTCAATTTATTTGGGTGGTGTAGGTTTTTCCAGATGGAATACCGGTGTTGATGGTTACGCTTTAAATATTTCAACTTCTGCTACTGCCCCCGTCCCTGTTCCAGGTGCAGTCTGGTTGTTCGGTTCTGCCATGGCGGGTTTTGCTGGCATGCGTCGCCGTAAATTAGCGGCATAACAACTCTAGGGTGCTGATGGAATCAATTTAACAATAATCCGGTACTTTTATGGAGTGAGGTGCCGGTTTTTTGTTTGGGGGATTTGATAGTTTTGCCGGCAATCATAGAGGGTAAAACAACTTACTTATCCTGCACTTTATCGTTACGATCTGTTGCCTGGATAGCGATAAAACTCCTGGGGATAAAGAATTAAGGCATTTAACCTGTTTTAAGTTAAATAACACTGTTATTTTAATAAAATTAAAAAACAAAACCCGCGCCAAGAATAATTTTTAAATAAATATAGTTAAAAAATTCATAATCATTTTTTTACTTAATAGCTGATGCTACGCACCGACTACGAACTATCAATAACTTACGTCTATTTTTTGCTTTGTAAGTTGTTGATTTTTGGTTTGCCCGCCAAGGAATAATTTAGAGTCAAGTACTCTTAGCCACCCCCGACGCGAGGCGGGTTCGGAAAGCCACGGATCTTGTGGGTATCAAGATAGCCGGGTTGCCGCCTCCCTGCATTGTAAAAAGAGAGATACTCCAGTGACCTAAAAAATGAATCAATAACCCATTTTACAGATCTTGCTGATTAATAAACTTAAATTTAAACAAAAAATACGATGAACATGATGAGAACTAACAACACTAATAAAGTAAATAAAGCACTGCATAAAGCAATTATTGCCGCATTAAGCGCGTCAGCAACCCTGGTTTATTCAGGTCAGGCTGCGGCGATCAGTCCATCCACAATACCTACTTTGAGTGCAGGTGTTGTGGATACGGTAACGGGAAATGCGCCTAAACGGGCGTGGTCTGATTATGGTACCAATAACAATTATGGTTGGACTCATACCGCGCAATTTAGGATTTTTCAGGTAGGAAGTGATACTGATCTACTTGCCGGCACTCGCTTTGATGTGAATGTTGATCTTAAAGGTAATGGTACAGTTGGTTCGGTTACACCGATGACGTCTCCCGCTTTTACGATCTGGACTAGTGGAACAACACCTCTGGTTACTGGTGCTGCAAATGGCTCTGGCTATGGACATTCCTGGAGTCAGGTGCGTGGTGGCTTTGGTGATGGTGGTGTTGCCGATGATCCTTGTGGTTTGGGTGGCAATTGTGCGTTGGGCAGTAATGGTTGGTTGGGAACCGGCGGTGGCGGCAATATTCTTGACGGCCATGCTGGCTGGATTGGTTATGCCAATGCGGGATTTTCTTTTGTTAATGGCGATGGCGATTTAATACAGGGATTAACAGCGGGTGTAACCAATCCCACCAATATCGGTCAATACGGTGGTGGTGCCAGCGACCCCTTAAATGGTACCGCAATTACCAATGTAAACGGCTCTTCGGCTTATGTAAATGGCGGTTCGGCAACTTTAAGTGCTGGAGAGGCAATCTTGAACTTGGCGGGACTTAAGGCCGGTTATTACCTGATCGGTTATGCAGGAGCTTGTGCTGATAATAATGCTAATGGGCAGGCCTGTGCTACAGCAGGAGCTCGTACTTACAATCTGACCATCAGTAACGCAGGTGTCAGTTCCGTGCCTTTACCGGGCGCTATTTGGTTGTTTGGTTCGGCTTTGGCTGGTTTTACGACATTGGGTCGCAGGAAATTAGCTAAGGTTTAAATATTATCCTCTTGATCTCTCATTCCTGCGCGCTGCTTGGGAATGCAGTTAATTTCTAGCCAGCGTCAAAACAGGATGCAGCTTGGGTGCCCTGATTTCCTGTAGCCTCCGAAATCAGGGCAACTTGCGTTATAGGCGGCACTTAAATTAACGCAGTTTTGCTGTAAAAAATTATATTTAGATAATAGGAGTAACAATGCCAAATTATAAAGCCATAGTAGTCTTTGCCGGTTTGCTGATGCTGCAAACGACCTTTGCCCATGGTCCTACACCCGTGTCCTTACAAAATGTGCCTGTTCCTCCGGTACCAGGACTTACCGATGGAGTTGATCCGATTGTGGTTAACAAAACGGCGGCGATTGCCCTGGGCAAGGCGCTGTTTTGGGATATGAACGTGGGTAGCGATGGTATGGCTTGCGGATCCTGTCATTTTAGTGCGGGCGTTGACAGTCGCGTTAAAAATCAAATTAATCCGGGAATCAAAAGTAGCAAGCCCAGTGGGCAAACGTTTGATGTTTTGCCTTCCGGTACAGGTGGCCTCAATCACACCTTAACATTGGCAGATTTTCCTTTGCATCAACTGAGCAATCCTGCCGATAAATTTAGTCCGGTCACCTTTACCACAGACGATGTAGTGTCTTCAGCAGGCACCTTTAGCGGTACTTATACCGGTTCTTCAAAATTAACGGGTATGAATGATGAATGTGCCCGGAGTGCTGATCCGGTATTTCATGTTAATAACATTGGAACACGACGCGTTGAACCCAGAAATGCGCCAAGTATGATTAATGCGGTTTTTAGCCATCGTTTATTTTGGGATGGTCGTGCCAATAACATTTTTAATGGCAGCAGTCCTTGGGGCGAACGTGATCCTGATGCGGGTGTATGGGTTAAGGTTAATGCAAAAAGTGTCATAAAACAGCGTTTGCATTTGGAAAACTCGGCGCTGGCCTCGTTGGCAACAGGTCCGGGTTTAAGCGATCTGGAAATGAGTTGTCGCCAACGAAAATGGTCAGACGTGGGTCGTAAATTGTTAATGCGTCAACCCTTGCAAAACCAGAAAGTGCATAATGAAGACTCTGTATTGGGGGCTTTAAGCTTAAGCACGGCAGGCAATTTAAAACCCGGCTTAAATACCATTTATAAAAATCTAATTACCCAGGCATTTAACCAAAAATATTGGGCTTATACCGGTCTTGGGTCTTTTGGCACGGCGCCGGGACAAACACCTTATAATCAAATGGAAGCCAATTTTTCGATGTTTTTTGGTTTGGCTTTACAGCTTTATGAGACAACCTTGGTTTCTGACCAAGCGCCTTTCGATTTAAGTCCTGTGGATGCAGCCATAAGACCCACCTGGACAGGTTTGGGTAAAACAGTTGAAGAAATTGCCCAGCTCAAACGTGGCAACGCTCTGTTTTTTAATAATCACTGTAATCTTTGTCATACCGGTCCAACCATGAGCTTGGCTGCGGTAGCAACCAACGCCTCATTATTGACGCCTACACCGGGTAAAACGTTTGGTCCGGTTACAACGCCCATTACTTATGGACCTAATGCTTTTGGTACGGGCAATGCGGCCTATGCAGCCGGCATGACCCAGTACGTCAATGTGGTTACGCGTGACTATAACGTATTTATTGAGCCTAAATTAATCGACCTTGGCTATACCAATACTGCGGTTGGCGATGCTGATGCGGATCCCGGTTTGGGAGGTGTTGATGATTTTGGTAATCCTTTGTCTTTTGCTGCGCAATATCTTCAGTATTTGCAGGGAAATGCCACCGCTGTTCATGATTTAGTAGTCAATAAAATTCGTGCCTGTGATTTCATGGCCCCCCTGGCGATTAATACCACTAATCCGGAAGATTTTTATTTCACAGGGCTAGATGAATTGATTGCTGACGGCAGCAGGGAAGGAGTACTTAAAGATCAAAATTGTGCGGATCCAACTACTGCTTTTATACCCTCAATTGCGACAGCAAAAGCTGCAGTTGCTGATCCCAAAATGGCTTTTTCAACCAAAGCGGCTTTTAAAATTCCTACCTTGCGCAATATTGAGTTGACCGGTCCTTACATGCATAACGGTAGTATGGCGACACTTGAGCAGGTGGTGGAATTTTATGCAAGACATGGCAACTTTCACAGTGAGGATCTTAATTTTAATTTGGCGAGTATTTCCTCTTCGGTTAATTCACCAGTCAATCGCGCAGATCTTATTGCGTTTTTAAAGTCATTTACCGACGAGCGCGTTAGATATGAAAAAGCACCGTTTGATCATCCTGAGGTAACGGTACCCAATGGCCATAAAGGTAATGAGCAGTTAGTTTTACAAGGCAATCCGTTGAATAATAATCTTGCCCAGGAAGATAAGCTCATAGTACCAGCTGTGGGCACTAATGGATCGGCAACTCCTGTTAAACCATTCCTGGCGCCTTGATGCCTTTTAATTTGCAAGCGTATTAATGATGTGTCACTCCGACAGATGCTGCCAAGGTGACACGTTTTGTTAAAAACTAACAATTTGGAATATTTATGTACCACAATAGCAAAAAACATTATTTAATGTCCGTTGCCTTGCTCGGTAGCGCCTTGCTTGGCGCTCAGGCAGCACAGGCAAATACCACGTTTGCAGGTTCTTCCATACTGACTTTTACCATTAACAGCATTACCAACCTTAACGAAGCGCATCCAACGGATTTATCGGGTCTTGAGATATTGGGTTCATTTTCACAACCGACTGACGAATTTTCTTTATATGCCATTACCACCGGCGATGGCGCAGTAATCGCCAATAATCAAGATGTTGCGCCTTTTGCTGTGACCAGCAATTTCAGTAAAACCTTTGCCGTCAGCGGCAGTGTGTTGGATGGCAGTGTCGATTCTTACCATACCGGTTTATATAACCTGGCCTTTAATAATATCGGATCGGATGATTATGCCATTAATCTGACCCTGGCTTATCAGTTAAACGCCTCAGCAAATGATCTTACGGCGGTCAGTAATGTTGCTGTGGATTATTATAACCAAAACTTTAGTATCTCAGACTTAGCTACAGTTGGGGCTTTTACTTTGGCTGAGTCTTTAACGGATAAGCAAAGTGTAATTGGTTCGTTTGCGCCTTATACTTTTATGCTTAATGCGGGCAGTAATGAGCTGATATCAGCGGATGTGGTTATTACCGGGAATTTACAGGCGGCTCCTGTGCCTTTACCTGCTGCAACCTGGCTGTTTCTCACCGGTTTGATGGGTGTGTTAGGTTTTAATAAACATAAAACAAAACGCGCATGATTTAGGCGCAGTCATTAAGCCCCCCCTCTCTTAGAAAAAAGGCATCCTCACAACTCGTCATCCCGGCAGGCAGAGCAAAGTGTTAGTTGCCGTGATCCAGATGCCATGGATGGCAAACTTGGGAAATTGCATTTCTTTTGCTCACCTTGCAGGAATGATGTAGATTTTATATGCTGAAAACAGGGTTAGGAGAGAACCTATCTCAAACCGACGTACACTCAATAGCTTTTTGATTCACGATCAAAAGTCGGTGATATATTTTGTTAAAAAATATTATTGATCTCTTCAGCTACAGAACAAACATCGCGTCCCCACAACTAAAAAACCGATAAGATTCATCAATGGCATGACTATACCCATCGGTGCTATCAGGTAATTAATTGGCGGGAAACATGGCAAAAGCCCCAAAGATTACATAAATAAGGACGAATAGCTACTGCCAGGCTAGGCATCGACAATTGGCAAGAAAAAACCACGTGTTCGCAAAACATCAATTATCTTTTCCACACACTCATCTAAAGACCACTGTCCGGTGTTTAGGATCAATTCTGGATTAATAGGCTCCTCGTAAGGGGATGAAATGCCGGTAAAATTTGCAATCTTGCCTTGTCTTGCTTGTTCATATAAACCTTTGACGTCGCGATTTTCACAAACAGTAATATCGCAACGACAGAAAATCTCGATGAAATCTTCGGGATTAACCAAGTTTCTCGCAAATTGCCTTTCTGCACGAAAAGGCGAAATAAACGCGGCCAGGGTTATTACTCCGGCTTCCAACATTAACTTTGAAATTTCGGCGATTCGGCGAATGTTTTCCTTTCTGTCTTGATCGCTAAACCCCAAATCCTGGCATAAACCATGACGAATATTGTCTCCGTCAAGGACAAATGTTCGAAGGCCTAAGTGATGTAAGCGTTCTTCAACAGCATGAGCCAGTGTAGATTTCCCCGACCCAGATAATCCAGTAAACCATAACATGACAGATTTGTGGCGGTTAAGTTGTTCTCGCTGTTGGCGTTTTATTAAAGAATTTTCCCAGTAAATATTTGTTTTAGACATAGTCAATGAAGCTAATAACTGATGAGTAATAAGTGACAGTTGCCCTTAGAACAATCGAGAGTGATACCGAAAAGTACTAACGTGCAAATTAAAATATTAGACGGAATAAATATTGTACCATTCACTATGGTTGTTACCATTCATGCATTCACCCAGCGTTGTATCTGCCCAAGACCGAGATATCAGCAAACATTTCCAAACTACGCGCTCAAATATTAACTCAGAATAAAGCTTCAATCGTTACATAACTACACCTCATCGGGATGATGGGAGATGTTATCAATAACGCACCAAATACCATTAGCATCCCGGTCAACTGCATGTTTGCTCTATCGCTTGTTTGGTGTTTTGTTAAAGCCGATGATTACAAGTGCTGCAATGGCTATGTCTTCGGTAATAAAAGTAACTAACGCTAATTGCCTGGGCTGAACAAAGTTTGATGACAATACCAAAAATTTATAGGTTAGTTAATCCTTATCCAACTCAGCAATTGCTTCCTCACAGCTAATTATTTTTTCCTTATGATTAACAATATAATCAGCCAGACGTACAATCGACCGCCAATATCTCGGTGAGTTTATGAACTCAAAAGCATGGTTAAATAGCTGAGCTATTTTTTCTTGGTGACGAGTCCTGTCTGCAATATAATTTTCCAGATATTCATAAACCTTATTAAGATCAGATGTCCCACCGTAATTATACAAGGCATTGATATTAACTAATTGGGCATTAAATGGTTCATCATCACGAAGGGCGACATGTTTTGCTTCTGCCAAAGGACCTATTAATAAATTAATCATATCGGCTTCAAAAGCAGTCTGATAAGCATCTTGATCTTTTGCCGAGTAATAATTTCCACTTTCTAGCAGAGCAATGGGCAGACCTTGAATCAAATGCCCTCCTTCTAAAACTGCTGCATAATTATCACAAACTAACGATCTGGAATTAAGATAACTGTCTTTATCACATTCCAAAGACGTTATCGTGATCTGAAAAAATACTGGAGGCAGTTGTTTTTGTTTATTGTAGAGATAAATACCCGCAGCATGACCAGCTTCATGGAAAGCAGTTTGTACGATAAAATCTTGTTCATTAATAGAATAGGGTGGATCAGGTTGACAATTCCGTTTCATGATTTCACCCGTTAAATAAAAAGATGCGGCCAGGGCTGTGGCCGCATTAAACTGGAACGATATAGCAGTTAACTCTTGTCTCATTAGGAAGGAGCTGAAACAAGAGTTGTGTGTATTCTAGTGACTAAAATTAACATTTAAAATGTGACAAATTGACGCGCGACAATTAGCCGCCACTATTGGCATAGTAAGTGCTATTTACAATTAGTTTGTACTGCAGAAATACAAACAAAAGCCCATACTAAGAGGAATGAAACTAACTAATAAATACAAAAATTGTGTCATATGACCTATTTGTATAGGTCATATGACACATTAACCTTGTTTTGGCCAATGGGATGAATTTTAATGAATCCTTGAATTCAATATAATTAAATTGAAACATCACTCATGCAAGGAATAATGACGGCAACCTAGAAACTAAGAAATATGGAAAAAACCTTATCTCTGGATGGTGCATAAGACAATAACACTCTCGCTTGAGTTTTATAAAACCAATTGAAAGCTGTTAAGAAAACTCAACGCATCCAATCTTATGCTTAGCTGTTTTGGAGTAAATAATGGAATCTCAAAAGTCAGACTGGCATAACCGGTCCGAAGAAGCACTGACAACAAGTTTGCATGTTGATGTTAAACGGGGTTTGGACAAAGCCGAGGTGCAACGCCGTCTCGATCAATATGGCCCTAATCATCTGACCCCGCGACGCGGAAAAAACCCGTTGCGCTTGCTACTTGAGCAATTTAATCAACCGTTAGTGTATATCCTTTCCTGATTACCTATAAAGAACAGCCATAATCACAAAAATACTATACTGATAATACCTCTCATAAAAATAAAAAAATGATAACATTTAATAACATAGAACTGTCAGGTTCAAGATCTAAGATTTCTATCGAGCTATTGTCTATTCACAAAAATACATTGAAGCATTCAGGGATGAACGCGACCCCCAGTGAAGTGCGTACGATTTTCTTAGCACTGAGCGCGAGGGCCCATTTAATTAGCTATCCGCTTTCTGCTTTTGATGTTCTTCCAGCAGTTTATCGATTAATTTTGTCAATGGAATATCAAAATCGAGTGCGATTTGTTTCAGTTGTTTATAGGTTTCGGTTTTAACGCGAAGCATTTTATAATCTTGCATGGGGAATATAGTTACAATAAGGCTGTTCGATGTATAATAGTTTACA